>CAJFQT010000138.1 GCA_904419095.1 uncultured Clostridia bacterium
GAAGAAATTTTTACAACGAGATATCAAACATATATAAAAATATCCCTGTTAGCATATAGCTAATAAGGATTTTTTATTTTTCTAGTCTGAACAGTAACTAGAATATAAAAGTTTTCTACCTTATTTTTAAAAAATACTAGACAATTTTTAAGAATTGTGATAGTATTACAAAGTAAAAAATATGCCGGTGTGCTGGAATTGGTAGACGGGGCAGACTCAAAATCTGTTGTCAGCAATGGCGTGTGGGTTCGAGTCCCACCACCGGCACCAATGACGTTTCTGTTCAAACTCAAAGAACAGATATATATGAAAATCAATCAGAAATGGTTGATTTTTATATTTGCTTGTCATTCCACATTATACTTTCATAAGCTGATTTTTTCTAAAAAATCTCAATAATAAAAATTTAAAATAAAAAATAGAAATACATATTATAATTTTATATACAAAATAAGATATATTTTGGTAAAAATCTAAATAGAGTCAAGATTTTGAAATTATTTAAATATAAAAAACTTGCTAGTAAACGTAAAAGATGTTATAATATTTACATAAAAAATATCTGAAAGGAGATTTTTGTTTATGAGAAAAGAACGCTTTGAAGGTGAGGTTTCAAATGTGGAATGCGCAGGAAATGGCTTCTGTCGGATTCGTGTAAATTCAGCATATTCTGAAGACGTATATGAAGTAGAGATAGGACAAAAAGCTATTGAACTTATCAATTATAATCTTGAAGAAGTCAAAAAAAACAAGGAAGATGCTGAATTAGTTGGGTCGTCAGCTAATATTTACTTTTATAAGGGAGTTGAAAAACTTGAAATTGTTTTTATCGAGCCAATGCTTTATTCCATATCATTTGCTTGTCACAAAGTGGAAAAATTAAAACTTTAAATTTATTAAACACAAATCTCACACTCTACTGCTTATTTCTTAACCAGTAGAGTGTATCTATTTTATTTTTATAAAAGAGGTAAAAGATTATGAAAAAAGATAAAGAGAACTACTATAACAAAACAAAAAATATGCCACCAAATGATAATATAGTAAAATTTCTAAACTTAAATATAGAACCTAAGATAGCTATTGATATTGGTTGTGGAGCTGGAAGAGACACAATAACCTTATTAAAACATAAATGGGAAGTTCTAGCAATAGACACCGAAAACACAGAAGGCATAATTAGAGAACAATTATCTAAAGAAGAACAAAAAAGATTCGCATTCCAAAAATCTACTTTTGGAGCAATGAATTTACCAAGTAGCAATTTAATTGTAGCAAATTATAGTTTACCTTTTGCGAAAATAGATTATTGGGATTTAATATGGAATAAAATAAATAATTCATTATTAAGTGGTGGATATTTTGTAGGAAATTTTTTTGGAAAAAAAGATTCTTGGACAGAATCTAAAAAGGATTTAATTTTCCTTTCAGAAAGTGAAGTAAGAAATTTATTTACTAATTTTGAAATAATACAGTTTAATGAGATAGAAAAAGACGGAGAAACAGCATCAAGAGAAGAAAAACATTGGCATATATATGATATCATTGCTAAAAGGAATCCATCGAACTAAATCTATCTAGCAAAATGATTTTTTTGCTATTGATAGCTTTGAGAATTTGTTGTCCCTTGATAGCTACTGGCAAAATATATAGTCACTAAGTATCCATATAAGGCACATTCTAAAAATGAAGGAGAGGAACAAATACTTGCAATTGGGCATAAGAGATAATACCTCGAATGGAAGACAAATATATATTGTCTTCCATTTTCGTTATCGATAAATTTATTTTAAACAGTCTTTAAATATAATATAAAAAATAATTGTTTTTACATAAATTTTGTGTTATAAATAAGTTAAATTTAAAATTAAAAGCACAATATTAGAAACTTTTTATTTGAGAAAAACATAACAAATTAGAAAATATAGAAAGGTTAAAAAGATTTATGAAGAAGACTTTGCTTGAATTTTACTTAGAAACATTAGAATATAACGAAAAGCCAGAATTTATAAATAAATATTTAAACACTCCTTCTCTAAATAGATTAAAAAAGGTTGGATATTTTTGTGGAATGGATTATGCATCTAAACATATATACAATTTTAAAGAACATATTACAAGATATGACCATTCATTAACAGTGGCTTTACTAACTTGGAAATGTACTAAGGATAAAAAAGCAACTTTAGCAGGTTTATTTCATGATATTGCAACTCCATGTTTTTCACATGTAATAGACTATATGAATAAAGACTATGAAAATCAAGAAAGCACAGAGGAATATACAGAAGATATATTAAAAAAAGATACTTACTTAAGTAAATGCTTGAAAGAAGACAATATAAAACTAGAAGATATAATTAAATTTAAGCAATATAACATAGTTGATAATAATAGACCTAAAGTATGTGCGGATAGATTAGATGGAGTAATATTAACAGGAATTTCTTGGACAAAAAATATAGACTACAAAGATATAAAAAATATTGTGAATGATATAGAAATTTATAATAATGAAATAGGATTCAAAACAAAGAATATTGCCAAAAAAGTATTAGAAATTAGTGAAAGTATTGATATCTTTTGTCATTCTAAAGAAGATAATTATATGATGGAACTTCTAGCAGGTATCACAAAATATGGAATTGATAAAGGATATATAACTTATGAAGAATTATACATAGCAAATGAAGAAGAATTAATTTGCAAGTTAAAAAAAGTGTATGATACAAAATTAATTGAAAACTTTTTAAAATTTGAAAACATAACAAAAGATGAAATACCAAGTATCAGTTTGCCAAAAGTTAAGATACGAGATTTAAATCCTTTGGTGCAAGGAAAAAGAATAAAATAGGAGAACAAAATGGACATTAAATATTTAAAAAAAAATATTAATCAAAAATTTATTACTGAAATTGAATACTATGAAGAATTAGACTCGACTCATATATTAGCAAAAGAAACAAATGAAAAAATTTCAAAACTAATTATAGCAGATAATCAAATTGGTGGAATTGGAACAAAAGGTAGAAAATGGCATTCTGAAGCATATAAAAATATAGCGATGACATTAGTAATATTTCCAAATTGCAATATAAACAAAATGAAAAATTTTACAATAGAAATTGCAAAAAGTATAAAAGAAGCTATAAAAAATCTATATGATTATGAACTAACAATAAAAGAACCTAATGATTTATTATTAAATGGCAAAAAAATATGTGGAATATTAACAGAAGCTAGAACATTAAAGAATAGTGTAAGAGAATTATATATAAGTATAGGCTTTAATGTAAATGAAAAAAATTTCCCTGATGAAATTATTAATATAGCTACATCATTAAATAAAGAAATGAACAAAGAATTTAATAGAGAAGAAATAATAATTGAAATATTAAAATATTTAGAAATTTTAATAAAAAAATTGTTGGCTAATACTTGACAATTATATTTAGAAATGTTATTATAAATATCGTTAATATATGCGGATGTGGCGGAACTGGTAGACGCGCTGGTCTTAGGAACCAGTGCCAACGGCGTGGGGGTTCGAGTCCCTTCATCCGCACCAATGACGTTTCT
>CAJFQT010000139.1 GCA_904419095.1 uncultured Clostridia bacterium
TAAAAACAATAGCACAAGAATTAAATGTAAAAGAAAATCAAGTAGAAGCGGCAATAAAATTAATAGATGAAGGAAACACAATACCATTCATTGCAAGATACAGAAAAGAAGTAACTGGAGGACTAAGTGATGAAATACTTAGGGATTTAGGGGAAAGACTAAATTACCTTAGAAATTTAGAAACAAGAAAAGAAGAAGTAATAAAATCAATAGAAGAACAAGGAAAACTAACAGATGAAATATTACAATCAGTAGCAATAGCAAAAACACTAGCAGAAGTAGAAGACATATACAGACCATACAAACAAAAGAAAAAAACAAGAGCAACAGTAGCAAAAGCAAAAGGACTAGAACCACTAGCAGAAATAATCATAGAGCAAAAAGAAACTAAACCAATAGAAGAAATTGCAAAAGAATACATAAACATAGACAAACTAAACGAAGAAGACCAAAAAAACAAAGACAAAGTAGTAGCAACAGCAGAAGAAGCAATACAAGGAGCATTAGACATAATAGCAGAAAACATTTCAGACAACCCAAAATACAGGAAGGAAATAAAAAGACAATGCTACAAAGAAGCCAAAATCGTTACAAAAAATGCAAAAGAAGAAAAATCAAACTACGAAATGTACTATGAATACCAAGAATTAATAAAACACATACCAAGTCATAGAATACTAGCAATCAACAGAGGAGAAAAAGAAGACTTCTTAAAAGTAAAAATAGAAAAGCCAGAAGAAAAAATCTTACAATACATAGAAAGAGACACAATAAAAGGGGAAACGCAATTTACCCAAATGTTAAAAGACACAATATTAGACAGTTTCAAAAGACTAATTGAACCATCAATAGACCGAGAAATAAGATCAGACTTAACAGAAAAAGCAGAAGAAAAAGCAATAAAAGTATTTGGGCAAAACTCAAAACAACTATTACTAGGAGCGCCAATAAAAGGAAAAACAGTAATGGGATTTGACCCAGCATACAGAACAGGATGTAAAATAGCAGTAATAGACGAAACAGGAAAACTATTAGACTACACAACAGTATACCCAACAGAACCACAAAACGATGTAGAAAATGCAAAAAAAGAGCTATTAAAATTAATAGAAAAAGACAAAATAGACATGATAGCAATAGGAAACGGAACAGCATCAAGAGAATCAGAAATGTTTGTAGCAGATATGATAAAAGAAGCAAAAAGAGACGTACATTATGTCATAGTAAGTGAAGCAGGCGCTTCAGTATACTCAGCATCAAAACTAGCAACAGAAGAATACCCAGACATAAACGTATCAATAAGAGGAGCAATCTCAATAGCAAGAAGATTACAAGACCCACTAGCAGAATTAGTAAAAATAGACCCAAAAGCAATAGGAGTAGGACAATATCAACACGACGTAAACCAAAAGAAATTAGCCGAAAGTCTAACAGGAGTAGTAGAAGATAGTGTTAATAAAGTAGGAGTAGACGTAAACACAGCAACACCATCACTATTATCATATGTATCAGGAATAAACAACACAATAGCCAAAAACATAGTAAAATACAGAGACGAAAACGGAAAATTAAAAAACAGAAAAGAACTATTAAAAGTACCAAAACTAGGAAAAGTAGCATATGAACAATGTGCAGGATTCTTAAGAATATTCGATGGGGACAATCCATTAGAAATAACAGCAGTACACCCAGAAAGCTACGAAGCAACAGAGAAGCTATTAAACCAATTAGGGTTTAACAAAGAAGACCTAAGAAACAAAGAAAAACTAGAAGAACTAAAACAAAAACTAAAAACAATAAACATAGAAAAAACAGCAAAAGAAATAGGCATAGGAGAAATGACACTAACAGACATAATATCAGAATTAAGCAAACCAGGAAGAGACCCAAGAGAAGACATGCCAAAACCAATATTAAGAAGTGACGTACTAAAAATAGAAGATTTAAAAGAAGGAATGATACTAACAGGAACAGTAAGAAACGTAATAGACTTTGGAGCATTTGTAGACATAGGAGTAAAACACGACGGATTAGTACACATCTCCGAACTAAGCGACAAATTTGTAAAAAATCCTTCAGATGTAGTCTCAGTTGGAGACATAGTCAAAGTAAAAGTAATAAAAATTGATAAAGAAAGGCAAAAAGTAGGACTTTCAATGAGAGGAATTTAGGAAGTGGTCTATTGGGGACAGGTCCCAATGAACCAAAATGGTCAATTAGGGACAGGTACGCATTAACCAAAATGGTCAGTGCGTACCTGTCCCTGATGAGCCATTAGTATTAGAAAAAAAGGAAAAATAGCAATATTCATCATAAATATCGCTATTCTAAAAAATTATAATTACAATTTTTGGTCATTTGGGACCTGTCCCCAACAGACCATTTTGGTCAATTGGGACCTGTCCCCAATAGACCACTATTTATATTTTTCTTGAATATCCTTAATTTCATCAAAATGATTCTCTAAAATATCAATAAAAATATCGTCAATATTAGGATCAAACTGAGTTCCACGATAACGCATAAATTCAGAAATAATTTTTTCAATAGGCAATGCGTCACGATATGCTCTCTTAGAAGCCATAGCATCAAAACTATCTGCTACTGCAGTAATTCTTGCCAAGTAAGGAATATCTTCACCAGCTAATTTTCCAGGATAACCAGTACCATCAAACTTTTCATGATGATGTTCAACAATCGGCAAAATTTCCTTAAAAATACTAGCATTTGATAAAATATGAACACCAATATTAGGATGTTGCTTAATTTGAGAATACTCATCATCATCAAGTTTTCCTTCTTTTTGAATAATACTATCTGGAACACCTATCTTACCAATATCATGAAATAATCCTCCTATTTGAAGGTTCCTTAAATCAGCATCAGACAATCCTAAACGTTTACCAATCAAAACTGAATAAGCAGCAACTCTATCAGAATGACCTCTTGTGTAAATATCCTTAGCCTCAATAGTATATCTTAAAGTCTGAATAGATTCTAAATATGCATGCTCTAACTTTTCATACGTATCAGATAATTCAGCATTTATTTCTTTAATATGGTTCATTTGCTCAATAGATTTAATTCCAGATTCAATTAATAATAATAATTGATCAAATTTATCACTTTTTTCACAATAACCTTGAATATCCAATCTTTTTATAGTATCAAGCGGAGGTGCTAAATCTTTATGACCAGTCAATAATAAAATATATAAATCTTTGTTAAATTTACGAATTTCTTCAACAACTTGATCACCATGAAAAGGAGTCATTATAAAGTCTAAAATCATTAAATCAAAATGTTCAGTTTTTACTAATTCTATAGCCTTTACAGGATCAGTAACACCAGTAAAATCATATCCTGAACGTTTCAAAAAAATAGATAGAGAATCTACAATTCCTTCTTCATCATCAACTGCTAAAATTTTATATTTATGATTTTCAGAGTTTTGTATATTTTGTGTACCTATTCTCATATTAAATTCCATTCCTTTCTCGCTTTGCTCAAAGGCACACATAGGAATGAAAGCCTTGAGCTTAAAGCATTTTCATTATATAATGCCTCTAAGGA
>CAJFQT010000140.1 GCA_904419095.1 uncultured Clostridia bacterium
CCTTGACAAAATAAAAAATTTCAAAGTAAAAATTCCTCTTCCGGCTCACAGACAGGTAGACAAGGATTTTTACGACAGGGTTGATGAGATAAAAAAACACCATTTTAAGCGCCTTGACGAATGCTTCGGCATAATAAAACAAAATCCAGGGCTTACGGCCTACGACATAACAGGGCTTATGAAATGGTCAATAAGATGCAATAGCTGGCTGGATTTTCCAACAACACAAAAATGGTTCGCCGTTGGTGAGGCCATAGCTCACATGGACTATCTTAGAGCCATAAATAAAATATACAGACGCTTTGAAAACGGCATATATCACTATTACGCTTTTTAAACCAGTTTTTTCAGGCCCTTAATGAAAGGCCTTTTTATTATATTAAAAAATCTTTTTTTCTTTTCCTCATTATTTGACGAATCAATAAATGTTATTTTTCCTACTTTATTTTCAAGATTTATTAAATTCTTTTCTTCTAAAATTTCTCTTAAATGTTTTGCTAGATACGGAGCTCCATTAAAGAAAGTTACTTCTCCTAAGACTTCTCTTATTTCATTTTTTATTAATGGATAATGTGTACAACCTAAAACTACATTACTTACTTTTCCTTTATATGGATTCAAATGTATTTCTAAATATTTTCTTATTTTTTCTTTATTTCCCTCTTCTATAATATCTGCTAACCCGACACATGGCAATAATATTGTTTTATAATTATCATAAGTGTGATATAAAAGATTAAATTTTTCACTTTCAATTGTTCCTCTTGTTGCCATCACCAGTGTAGGCTTATCATATGCATAATCATATACCATTTTATAAGCTGGCTCAATTGCTATAAACGATATATTATTATATTTTTCCCTTAAATATGAAGCTGATTTAGCACTCGCTGTATTACAGGCTATCACAATTACCTTACAATTATTCTTTATAAAAAAATTTACAATTTCTTCACATCTCTGATTAATTTCTGAATCAGTTTTATCTCCATATGGATTGTGTTTTGAATCGCTATAATATATATAATCTTCATTTGGTAATATCTTTAATATTTCACTTAATACTGTAACTCCTCCTATTCCAGAGTCAAATATTCCAATTGCTTCATTACTATTCATTTTTATTATTCCCTTCTAACTTCATCTATTCCATAATAAGATATCACTATTTCAATATTGTCTTCACTACCCCTTTTCCCTCTTTAGAAAAGACTTCCAAAATAGCACCATTGACCATAGCAAATTGTGGTGAAACATGTCCAATATCTGCATCACAAATAATAGGAATATCCAAATCTCCTAAAACATCTTTCACTGTTTGATTAAAATCAATATCATAATCATTTCTAATAAATAAAGGCCTACCAAATACAATTCCATTACAATTTTCAAAATATCCTGCTTCCTTCATCTGCCATAAAGTTAGATACAAAGTTGAAGTACTCATTTCAAAAACTTCTAAAAACCATACAATACCTTCTTGTTTATATTTTTCTATATACTCTTTAACATTATCATATTTTGTTCCAACAAATGCCTTTATACAATCTAAACAACCACCAATTGCCCTTCCTTTAAACTCTATTTCTTCTTCTCCTCTTAAATTTATCCATTTAGTATCCTCTGTAAGTTCATATCCCTTTTCTACTTTTTTTCTTTCTATTTCTTCTTTTTCTATTCCTAATTCTTCTATAGTTTCTTGATTTTCTAGAGTTTCCAGATTCTCTTCTATCCTAAAATCAACAATTTTCTCATGTTTTTCAAAAGAAGTTTGCTCAAATTCTTCACCACTAGCTATTTTTAAAGCATCTGTTAAGTTTCTATATAATGGTCGCATTGCATAATCTTTTATAGTTTGACAATAGATAGATGGTATTTCTAGCATAGTATTCCATAAATAATTAATACCTGTAATATCAGAAAAACCCTGCATCCATTTTGGTTTTAGAGATTTTATTTTCTCCCAATCCAAATATTCTAATATTTCAACCAAGAAATCTCCACCTGTTGCAAATATAATTAATTTCACATCATCATTTTCTAAAAGTTCCATAAATTCCTTTGCACGCTCTTTACCCGATGCACTTCTTCCTCTTTCTTCATTTCTAACACTTTTTGTTTCAATTATTTTATATCCCATTTCTTGTAACTGTTTCTCTGCTGCTTCTAGTCTTCTTATTCCAGACTCTTTAGTAATACCACCTGATGGTGCACAAATTCCTATAGTGTCACCTTTTTTTAAAAACTGTGGATAATTCATACAATCCTCCTCTTCAAATATTCTAAAATTATTTTAGAAAAAAATAAATAAAAAGTCAATAAAGATTTATTCAGTTCACAAATAAATAAACTCAGCATAAGATTTAATGGTGAGTATTATGTTAGAAATACAAAAAATAACTTTAGAGAATGAATTAAAATATGATAACACAACAATATTAAAATACACTATCACATATCCAAAAATAATATCAAACATCTATATGTATGGAATTGAAAAATTCAATCATTTTAACCAAATTAAGGCCTTTAAAACAAAATTATATGCCGAAAAAAATCTCTTTTCCATAGCCAAACAAGACTATGAATATAAAAATAATTATAATCCCGTAGAACATATAAAGTCACGTTTAAAGAGTTATGATAGTGCTAGTAGGAAACTAATATCTAGAGGATATGATGTTACTGTTAAAAATATAGAAGAACATGTTCATGACATGGTTGGTATTAGAATCGTTTGTTCCTTTTTATCTGATGTTAAAAAAATAGTTAAAATGATAGAAGATAGTGATCAAATAACTGTTCATGATAAAGAAGATTATATTGCAAATCCTAAAGAAACAGGATATTCTAGTTATCATTTAAATGTCTATGTACCAGTTTATTTAATAGATGGAGTTACTATGGTGGCAGCAGAAATTCAAATTAGAACAGTAGCGATGGATTTCTGGGCTAGTTTAGATCATAAAATTACTTATAAATTTAAAGGAGAAATTCCTATAGAAATACAAGAAGAAATGCAAAAATGTGCTGATGATATTCATAAATTAGATCAAAAAATGTTAAATTTAAATAATCAAATGCAAGAAATAAAAGAAGATCAAGAAGTAATTTAAGTATAAAAATAAATAATCTCTCCATAATATTTATGGAGGGATTTTATGCATGATGAAAATGAAGTGAATGCTTTAGATGAACTTAATAAAGGTGCTTGTATGGGCATGGATGCTATACATTTTGTCTTAGAGAAAGTTAAAGATGATAATCTTCGTACTGAGTTAAATAGACAGTATGAAAAGTATAAGAAGATATCTTTAGAAATATGTAAACTATATCCAGAATATAGTGATAAAAAACCACATGAGACTAATACTATGAATAAAGTAATGACTTGGTATGGAGTTAATATGAAAACACTAACAGATGATAGTACTTCTAAGATAGCAGAACTTTTAGTACAAGGAACTAATATGGGAATAATTGAAGGAAGAAAATTATTAAATCACAAAGAAACTGATCCTAATGTAACAAGAATAGCT
>CAJFQT010000141.1 GCA_904419095.1 uncultured Clostridia bacterium
AGAACATGATTTTATTGCTTTTAATACACAAAATACATTTTTATCTAGAGCAGAAGTACGAAAGGCAATTTCATATTCAATAGACAAATCAAATATAGTGTCAAGTATTTTTAGTAATAGATATATGGTATCTAGTTTTCCATTAGACTATGGAAACTGGATATATCAAGAACAAGATGCAAGTTCAGGATATAACCCAGACCAAGCAAAACAAATTTTAACAGAAAATGGGTGGTCATTCAAAAATAGTTCTTGGCAGAGAACAGAAAATTATAGAACACAAAGACTAGAGTTAAATTTATTAGTAAAAGCTTCTGATGCAACAAGAGTTGCAGTTGCACAAAATATTAAACAACAGTTAGAAAATCAGGGAATAAGAGTGAATATAGTTCAAGCAAGTGATGAACAATACAACAATAGTTTAACAACTAAAAATTATGATATGGTATTATGTAGTATAAATCTATCATTAAGTCCAGATTTAACAACATTTTTTGGAACAAATAATTTAGCAAATTACAATACAGATGAAATTACATCAATTATGAATGAAGTAAAAAATACAACAGATGAAAATGTATTAAAAGAAAAATACAAAAGGTTAGCAGAAATATATAAAAATGACGTACCATATTTAAGTTTATACAATAACAAATTTACAGTAGCATATAGCACAGGACTAGTAGGAGATGTAGCACCTACATGGTACAATATTTTCAATAATATTTCTAAGTGGTATAAGTAGTAAAATGTTACAATTCAGATTAGCATGAAGGTAAGCCGTCCGAAATGTTGATATATAAATATTTTTATCAAAAACATATCTGGGGTCTACCTATAGGTCTTTGATGAAAAATATTTATATATCAACATTTCGGACTTCTCTACAAAATTTAGTCTGAACTGTAATAGTAAAATTAAATAAAAAAAATAAAAACTATTGACAAAACAAAAATTTGGTGTATAATAAAAACATCAAACAAAAGTTCAATAATAAAGAAACAAATCAAGGAGGAAAATTATGGTAGAAAATACAGAAAAGAAAAAAGCATTAGAGGCTGCAATGAGCCAAATAGAAAAGCAATTTGGAAAAGGGTCAGTCATGAAATTGGGAGAATTTAAAGCGATGGAAATAGAAGCAATACCAACAGGAGCTTTAAGTCTAGATATTGCATTAGGAATAGGAGGAGTACCAAGAGGAAGAATAATAGAAATATTTGGTCCAGAATCTTCAGGAAAAACAACATTAGCATTACATATAATAGCAGAAGCACAAAAAATGGGAGGGGAAGCAGCTTTTATTGATGCAGAGCATGCATTAGACCCAGTATATTCAAAAAAACTAGGAGTAGATATTGATAATTTAATAGTTTCACAACCAGACACAGGAGAACAAGCATTAGAAATAACAGAAAGTCTAGTAAGAAGTGGAGCATTAGATGTAATAGTAGTAGATTCAGTTGCAGCTTTAGTGCCAAAAGCTGAAATAGATGGTGACATGGGAGATTCACACATGGGATTACAAGCAAGACTTATGTCACAAGCATTAAGAAAACTAACAGCATCAATAAACAAATCAAAAACAGTATTAATATTTATAAATCAACTAAGAGAAAAAATAGGAGTAATGTTTGGAAATCCAGAAACAACAACAGGAGGAAGAGCATTAAAATTCTATGCATCAGTAAGAATGGATATAAGAAAAACAGAAAATATAAAACAAGATGGTGAATTTAAAGGAAGCAGAGTAAGAGTAAAAGTAGTAAAAAATAAAGTAGCACCACCATTTAGAGAAGCTGAATTTGACGTAGTATACGGAGAAGGTATATCAAAAGAAGGAAATATACTAGATATGGCAGTTAATTTAGATATAGTAGAAAAGAGTGGGTCATGGTTTAGTTATAATGGAGAAAGAATAGGACAAGGAAGAGAAAATGTAAAAAAATACTTAAAAGAAAATCCAAAAATAATGCAAGAAATAGACAAAAAGGTAAGAGATAACTTTGCAAAAGCATTTGAACAAAGTCTAAGTGGAGAATTACCAGAAACAGAAGATGAAGACGAGGAGGAAGAAGAATAAAATCAAATTTGTTAAAGCTTATTTAGCTTTAACAAATTATTATAAATATGAATAGTCAAAAATATAAAAAAGATATAAATAAAAAAATAAAAAGTATAATTAAAAATGGAGCTAATAATTTAAGAAAAACAATAAAAAGAATGCCAAGAAAAGTAAAGATAATAGCTAGTATTTTATTAATACTAATTTTAATTATTATAATATTTTCTATCTATCTACAAGAAGAAGGTAAGCAAAAATACATAGAATACAATGGTAATAATTTAAACGAAAGCAAATATCCAGGATATAAAGAACTAATAGATGAATTGCAAGAAAAACATCCAAATTGGTCATTCACACTTTTCTATACTAGATTAGACTGGAATCAAGTAATTCAAAATGAAGGACATTCTGATACAAGAACTAACCCATTAAACCTAATTCCAGACTCATCAGAATATCCAGAAGACTGGAAATGTGAAATTGATGGAGACAAAAAATTTGACAATGGAACATGGTTATGTGCATCACACAAAGCAATAGAATATCAAATGGATCCTAGAAACATATTAAACGAAGAAAACATATTTCAATTTAAAGAACTAACTTATGTTGAAAATGCTCAAACAATAGAAGGAATAAATGAAATAACAGAAGATACATTTCTTCAAGGAAATAATATATCAGAAGCATTAATTCAAGCAGGAAAAAATGCTAACTTAGACCCATATTTTATTGCATCAAGACTAATCCAAGAACAAGGAAGAAAAGGTACAGTTTTATCACAAGGGTATGAATATAATGGAACTACAATATATAATCCATTCAATATAAATGCAACAGGAAATTCAACATCAGAAATTATAGAAAATGCAGCAGAATATGCATATAATCAAGGATGGGATAGTCTTGAAAAAGGACTTATTGGTGGTATAGAATTCATGAAAAAAGGCTATATAGATAAAGGACAAAACACACTATACCTACAAAAATTTGACATAGTAAATCAAGATGGAAACCTCTATACAAATCAATATATGCAAAATTTATTAGCACCAATGTCAGAGGCTAGTAATATGTTAGAAATTTATGAAGCTTCAGATACAATAGATTCGAATTTGAATTTTATAATTCCGTTATATGAAAATATGCCAGAAGAAATATCTGAAAGATAATATATAAGATGTTCTATAATTATCTAAAAATATATAGGACTTAAGTTATTAATTATAGGACATCCAAAATGCCAATATAGCTCAGTTGGTAGAGCAACGGATTCGTAACCCGTAGGTCGGCAGTTCGATTCTGCCTATTGGCTCCATTAAGTAAAATCGTCGCACCAGACGAAAGCATTGATAAATCAACTGTAAAAGGTTGATTTTTTTCATTATAGAAAATTACATTTTCTATAATGAAAAAATATCATTGCACAGAAAAATTGCTTTGCAAT
>CAJFQT010000142.1 GCA_904419095.1 uncultured Clostridia bacterium
TGGGATATTATTATATAAAAAGAATTATAAAAATTATGATGAATTTATTGACTTAGTAAATAATATAAGAAAGATAAACAAGAAATATTCTAATATTCCTATTTTAATAGCAATAGATCAAGAAGGTGGTAGAGTTAATAGAATTCCAAAAGATTTTTTAAATATGCCAAGTAGTTTTAAATTAGCACAAAATGGAGGGGAAGAATTAGTTGAACAATCAGCTAGTATTACAGGAGAAATTTTAAAAAATCTTGGAATTAATATGGACTTTGCACCAGTATTAGATATAAAAAGATTTCAAGAAAGTCATGCGATTCGGAGACAGGGCATTTAGTGATAACATAGAAGAAGTATCACAATGTGGAGTTAAATATATAGAAAAACTTAAAGAAGAAGGAATAATACCAGTAATAAAACATTTTCCTGGACATGGAGCAACTAAAGTTGATTCACATTTTTTACTTCCAATTATAACAAAACGGAATAGAAGAATTGGAAAAAAGTGATATAATACCATTTAAACAGGCTATAGATTATGGGATTGATGTAATGTTAACAGGACATTTAGTGATGCCGAAATTAACAAAATTATATCCCGCAAGTATGTCGAAAAAAATGGTAAATTATATTAGAAATGAATTAAAATTCAAAGACATTATCATTACAGATGATATGAGAATGAATAGTGTTAAATTGTTATATGGCAAATATAGAGCAATAAAAAAAGCTTTTAAAGCAGGAAATGATTTAATAATGGTAAAATATATTACAAACGACAAAGTATTTGAAAAAGTAGAAAGAGCAATTACGAAAAAGAAAATATCAGAAGAAAATTTAGATGAAAGTGTCAAAAAAATATTAGAATTGAAAAGTAAATATAAAATAAATGATGATTTGCAAATTCAGAAAATTGATGTAGAAAAATATAATGAAAAAATATTAGAAATAAGGAATTTATGTGGATATTAACTAAGAAAGACTAATCATTGCATAAAGAGATATGCAATGATTAAAAATATACTAAATGTATTGAATTTAATAAATTAGTTAAAAGGGGAATTTTAAATTGAATAAAAAAATATATATTGGCTTAATTATAATTGTTATTATATTAATAGGAATGGGTGGATTTTTATTAGGAATTAAATACCAAGAATTAAAGGATAATAATGAAAAAAACGAAAATACAACAATAAATGATAATAATACAAATGAAAATATTCTTTCTAACAATAATATAAATACAAATATATCAGATGAAGACATGATTACTAATGCATTAAACACAAGTTCTGACACATCAAGAAATCTCACACTGGTACCAGCAACATTAAAAGGAATTGTTGAAAATGTTAAAAATGCTACTATAATGGTAGAAAATTTACCAGAAAGTGAAATAAGCTATAAAGGAAGAGTAGAAATTCAGATAAATGAAGATACACAAATTTTATTAAATGAAACAGAAATAAAATTAACCGATATAAAAGAAGGAAATAAAGTAAAGGTTACTTTTACAGGTGGTATAGCATTAACTTCACCTGCGATAGTGGATGGAGTTCAAAAGATAGAAATTATAGAATAAAACGGGATTAGGGGACGGTCCTTAAAATCCCTCCTAGGAGGGATTTTAAGGACCGTCCCCAAATCCCCCTGAAATAAAAATCGTGAAAACTCTTGACAGTTAACCATAATAAAGTTAAAATAAAGAAGGAAGAAAAAAATATATGAAATTACTAAAATAGATATATTTGATTCGAACATTGAAAATTAAATAAGAAAGAGGTGTATACTTATGACTATTGTAATCATAGTAGCCACTTTCTTAATCTCGCTTGCAATAGGAGTACTAGTAGGAATGGCATATAGGAAAAAAATTGCAGAATCTAAACTAGGAAGTGCTGAGCAAGAAGCTAAAAGACTTGTTGACTTAGCAAAAATCGAAGCTGAAAATTTGAAAAAAGAAGAAATTATCAAAGCAAAAGAAGAAATTATGAATAGCAGAAAAGAATTAGATCAAGAGATTAAAGAAAGAAGAGGCGAAGTACAAAAACAAGAAACAAGAATTATTCAAAAGGAAGAAAGTCTAGAAAGACGTTCTGAAAATTTTGAAAAGAAAGAGCAAGACTTAGAAAGAAGAATGCAAGAAGTAGAAGATCAAAAGTTGGAAATAGAAAAAGTCTATGATGAACAACTTTCGAAACTACAACAAATTGCATCATTGACAAAGGAAGAGGCAAAAAATAAATTGCTAAAAGAAGTAGAAAAGGATATTACTGTTGAGAAGGCTACAATGATAAGAGAAGCAGAACAAAAAGTAAAGGATGAAGTTAATAAAAATGCTAAAGAATTATTAACATATGCCGTACAAAAATGTGCAGCAGACCATTCTCAAGAAACAACAGTATCAATTGTTGCATTACCTAGTGATGATATGAAAGGTAGAATTATTGGTAGAGAAGGAAGAAATATAAAAGCATTAGAAACATTAACAGGAATTGATTTAATAATTGATGATACTCCAGAAGCAGTAGTTCTATCAGGATTTGACCCATTAAGAAGAGAAGTGGCAAAAATAGCACTAGAAAAATTAATTGATGATGGAAGAATTCATCCTGCAAAAATAGAAGAAATGGTTGAAAAAGCAAAACAAGAAGTTGAAGAAACAATTAAGTCAGAAGGAGAAAGAGCTGTTCTAGAATCAGGAGTTATTGGATTACATCCAGATTTAGTAAAATTAATTGGAAAATTAAAATATAGAACAAGTTATGGACAAAATGTTTTAAATCATTCAATTGAAGTTTCAAATTTAGCAAGAATTATGGCAGAAGAATTAGGACTTGACCCTAAAATTGCAAGAAGAGCTGGATTATTACACGATATTGGAAAAGCATTAGACCATGATATGGAAGGAACACATGTAGAAATTGGAGTTGAAATATTGAAAAAATATAAAGAAAATCCAATTATAATAAATGCAGTAGAAGCCCATCATGGAGATGTTGAACCTCAAAGTCTAGAAGCAGTTTTAGTACAAGCAGCAGATGCAATATCAGCATCTAGACCAGGAGCAAGAAGAGAAACATTAGAAGCATATATTAAGCGTTTACAAAACCTTGAAGAGATTGCTGATTCATTTGATGGTGTAGAAAAATCATTTGCAATTCAAGCTGGTCGTGAAATAAGAGTTTTAGTAAAACCAGATAAGATTTCTGATGATGAAATGACAATATTAGCTAGAGATGTTTCTAAGAGAGTTGAAAATGAAATGGAATATCCAGGACAAATTAAGGTAAATGTAATCAGAGAAACAAGAGTTGTAGACTATGCAAGATAAAATTAATAAGTGATTTTTAGTAATCAAATAAGTTTGGTATTAGAAATTCAAAAAGCTTATTTTTTTTAGGAAACTCACAAGGAAAGTTTTATTCC
>CAJFQT010000143.1 GCA_904419095.1 uncultured Clostridia bacterium
AATAAACTCAATCAATATAGAAAATAAACAAGAAGAAAATTCAAACTTAAGTATTAATACAAAATTCATAGGAAATTCAGCATATGAAATAGAAGACGAATCAAATATAAAAATAATTAACTTATCAACAAAAGAAGAGAAAAAAATTTAGGCAAAAGATAATGGAGAATAAGTTATGAAATTTAAATTTGGTAAAAATAAATATGTTGGATACAACGTATATAGTATGAAGAAATATGTTGATAAAAAAAGAATAACATTTACAATAATAGTAACAATACTAGTAATATTTACTTTAATATTAATAGGATATTATGCAATAAGTAATATCATAATGCTAAAAAACATAGACAAGCAAAATCAAAAACTAATTGAAATTTCAAATGAACTAAAAGAAAAAGAAGAAGAAAAACAAAAGAGATGGGAGGAAAATAAAAATAATATAGAACATATATATAGTTCAGAAACCAAAAGAGTATTCTTAAGCTTTGACGATGGACCTTCTGAAAACACAGAAACTATTTTAAACATTTTAGAGACTTATGGAATTAAAGCCAATTTTTTCGTATTAGGTTCTAGAGTAGAGGCAATGCCAGATAAAGTAAAAGAAATATATGAAAAAGGCAATTTTATTGGAAATCATGGCTATTCACATGTATATGAACAAATATATGCATCACCACAAGCGGTATTAGATGAGTACACAAAAACAGATAATGCAATAAAACAAGCTCTAAATAAAAATGATTTTAAGTCACAATTATTTAGATTTCCAGGAGGACTAGTTCGGAGGAAAATATGCAGAAATTAAAATGCAAGCTAAAGAATTATTAGAACAAAATGAAATATTAAATGTAGATTGGAATGCACTTACAGGAGATTCAGAAGTATTAAATCCATCAATAGAAAGAATAATGCAAACATTACAAAGAACAACAAAAGATAAAAATAGTATAGTACTATTAATGCATGATGCAAAAGCTAAAAAAACCACAGCAGAATCTTTACCACAAGTTATAGAATACTTTAAAAATCAAGGTTTTGAATTTAAAACATTTTATGATGTATTAAAATAAATATAAAATCATCTGAAAGGAGAATTAAATTGCCAAGAAAAAAAATAACCAAAAATGATGAATTAACAGAAAAATTAGAATATATAGGATTAGATTTAGAAAATATCCCAGATGAGATAATAAAGTATAAGCCACTAAAGTACAAAGCACCCAAAATATTTAATGAAAAGCAACAATATAAGCAATATAAATTTATTCCTGTAGCAGATATTCAAATAATGTTGACTCCTACAAATAGAATGGATGATTTACAAGAAAAATACAAAAAAGCAAAACCAATAGGAGTATATTTAGATAACAAAACAGAAGAAAACATACCATATCACGCTACTTTTTTAAATATGCTAAAACAAGTAAGAATAGAAGAAATAAAAGAAATAGAAAAAGAACAAAAAAGATTATCAGAAAAGTTACCTTTTAAAATAAAATTTGAAAGAAATTATTTATGGCAAATCTATTATTCAGAAATAACTAACAAATATTTTATGTTAGTTCCAACTGAAGATTCTGATTATTCTACATTTTTCTATTTATTAAAAAGAAAAATAGAAAACATAAAAGATGATAAAGTTTTTGTGCCAATAAGTAGTTTAAATTACTCAGAAAAATATTTTACAAAATCAGAGATTAACGATATAGAAAATTATTTATGGCTATTTACAAAAGACTGGCCATTGATATATGAAGTATATGACAAACAAAATCGCTTTTCAATGCAAATAGTTGGAGAGACAAACGTTTTTGAAGAGATAAAAAGTTTATATAAAATAACATTAAAAACAACAAATCAAGCAATGCAATTTTACAAACTATTAAAAGCGATGTTTATCTTACAAACTGAAGTACCAAATTATTATAACTTCTCTACAAACATCAATAAAGCAGGTGGAATAGATTTCTATAGTAATGACCAAAAATTAGAATATATGACATTACCAACATTCTTAAAAAATGAATATATGTCAGCAGAAGAAAAAAAGGTACAAACAGATATAAAAAATAAAGATGCCAAAGAAAGACTTGAAAAATTAAAAAGTTTAATATCTAACCAAGAAATGGAATATATAGAAAAAGAAAAACAGATTTCAACATTTCTAGAATGCAAAAAAACATTCTTTGGTAAATTTAAATATTACTTTAAATACAATAAAAAAAGTAGAAAGAATAGAATAAAATCGGAGAATAATATTTCAATAAAAGAAATAGAAAAAGAAAAGAAAACTCCAAAGATAGAAATAGATAATAAAAAATGGAAGAAAAATTATACAATAGAAGAATTAGTTGAAAAATGCAAAGAACTAGAAGAATATGAAACAGAACTAAAAAATACAATAATGGACATAAATGCATTTAAATTAAAAAGTAAAAATCTTGCAAAAAAGATAGAAAATGCAACTTTGTATATTCAAGAAATTGATAAACACAAAAAAAGCATTTTTGAATTTTGGAAATACAGTAATAAAGATGAAATAGAACAACTTCCAGAAGGAGAAGAAGAAGAAATTAATATAATCAAAAAAATAACAAAAGTATTTAACTATAAAGAAGATCTAGAAGAGTTTGGAAAAAAATTAGATATAGAACAAAGAAAAATACTATCAAAAGAAGAATTAGACAGTTGTTATATAGCAACAACAGAACTTTTAGAAATATTAAATAAATTAAAAACAAATGCGGTTTTACCAAAAGATGTAGAAATTAGTTTAAGAACGCTAAAAAAACACGAACAAGAAGAAAAGAACTTATCAGTACAAGAGGATTTTGACATATTTGGAGGAATGGTAGAAGACAGTAGAAAAATAAGAAAAATAGGAAATCAAAGACACAGAGAAGTAAAAAAAGACAAATATAATATATTAGAAATAAATCAATCAACTAAAACTTTAGGGTATAAATTAACACTTGAAAAAGTATTAAACAACATAAAAAAAGCTTTAGACGGTTCAATGGTGTCATCTGCGTCTTCAGCCCAATATACCGACGGAAAGGTGGCTATCGCAGCTTCCGGTACGGACATAATGGAGGACTTTATTGAAAAGGGAGACCTGGTCATATTGGGGAACCGGTATGAAGCGCAGTTATGTGCCATTGAACTTGAAGCTGCATGTATGGTCATATGTCAGGGGACAAAAGTACCTGATTTGATAAAGCGCCTTGCCGAAGAAAAAGGTATCGCGATAATAAGTACGCCTCATGATGCCTTTACCGCCGCTCGCCTTATCAATCAGAGCATACCGGTAAGATATTTTATGAGCCGCGAAAATCTGACGACATTTGATGCAGACGAACTTGTGGACGACATAAGGGAGACCATGGCCAAAAAAAGATACAGGGAT
>CAJFQT010000144.1 GCA_904419095.1 uncultured Clostridia bacterium
TGTTCCCATTCCGAACACAGAAGTCAAGCCTAAATGTGCCGAAGATACTTGCGGGTTACCCTGCTGGGAAAATAGGTTGTTGCCAGATTTTTTTTATTTTATAACAAAATTAACTTTTCCTTTAACAATTAAAGAGAATTAGGTTAAAATTATTAGATATATATTTTTATCAAATTTTTAATTATTTCTAAATATTTCCTCAAAAACAACATTAAGAAGATTTAAATTATAAAAATTAGAATTAAAATTAACAAAAAAATATCAAAAACATATAATAACCTAGGAGGCAAAAAAATGGTAGAATTTATTTTTCATACCATATTTTGGACATTAGCCCTTTATGGTTTATTTGAAATTATAAAAAATATAATCTATTTATATACATATACAAATTTAAAATCAAACGGAATTTATGTCATAATAGCAGTTAAAAATCAGGAAGATAAAATAGAAGGATTTTTGCGTTCAATAATATTCAAAATTTTATATGGAAAAGAAGAGAGTCTAAAAAATATTATAATTGCCGATCTTAATTCAGAGGATGACACAAAAGAAATTGCAAAAAAAATTTCAAATAATTGTGAAATAATAAAAGTAGCAAGTTGGAAAGAATGCAAGGAAGTAATGGACAATATAGATAGTATATAATATATAACTATAACAATATTTCAAAATTATCTGTACATGTGTATAATAAATGTGCAACAATTAGTTGTAAAAATATTATAAAGGAGGAACAGATAGTGAGAAACGAAGCAAGAAGTATTCTACAAAATGAAATAGTAGATGTAGAAAATTTAAAATTTGGAGAGGTTGTAAAGGAGTGGATGGTTGTAAAGAAAAATCAAGTAAAAGAATCGGTATTTTGCAATTATGAACAAAAAATTAGATATTATTTCAAAGATTTTTTTTTTGATAAACCAATAATTTATTTTAGACGTTATGATTTCAACGCATATGTAAATTATTTAAAAAAACGATTATCAGACAAAACAGTAAAAGACATAGTTTCATTGTTAAAACAAATATTTAAATATATTGAGGTAAAGTATGATATAAATTTTAAACTTAGTTTAATAAAATCACCTACAGTATATCAAAGAAAAATAGATGTATTTACAGAAAGAGAAAAAAATAGAATAAAAACATATTGTTTAAACTCTTCACAGGAAAAAGACATAGGAGTATTAATTGCTTTATTTTCAGGAATAAGAATAGGAGAACTATGTGGATTAAAATGGGGAGATATAGATTTTGAAAATAAAAGTATTAATATAAAAAGAACAATACAAAGAATTTATGAAATAGAAAAAGGTACAAGAGTTGTTGAAACATTACCAAAAACAGCAACATCATTAAGAATAATTCCATTATCAAATATATTATATACGAAACTAAAACCTTTATCCAAAAAACATAAAAAAGAAGATTACATATTATCAGGAGGTAAAAAAATAGTTGAACCACAAGCATATAGATATACATATAAAAATATATTAAAAAATAGTAAAGTGAAACACAAAAAATTTCATACATTAAGACATACTTTTGCAACCAATTGCATAAAAGTAGGGATGGATCCAAAATCACTGAGTGAAGTTTTAGGTCATTCAAATGTTGATATAACATTGAATTTATATGTGCATCCATCATTTGAAACTAAAAAGAAATTCATAAATAAATTATAAAATAAATACTATAAGCATACATAGAATTAGTATAGCATAAAATCAGCTACAATTTAGTTTATCATTTAAAAGTTTTATACAGAATTAGGACTGAGTAGTAACTGAAATTAAGTAGTGAAAAAGATTTATATTTTAGATACTTGATTTTTAACTGTAGAGATAGTAAAATAATTCATGTAATATATAAACATTTATATTAAAATTGGAGGTATAAAATATGAAGAAACGGAAAGTTATTTTACTAGGAGTATTGATGTTAGTTGCATGTAGCTTTTTATGTGGATGTTTTGAAACATCAGTCAATTCATCAGATTCAGCTGCAAATGAAATGCTAAATTTTGAAGAAATAGAAGAAAGAAAAGGTTTAGCTTATGAAAAGGAAACAAAAGTAATATATTATATGGCAAGTACAAATGCATATAATGGATATAGTTATACATATTTTGCTCCATATATTAGTGAAAATGGTAAATTTTGTCGATACATTAATGGTAAAATTGTTGAAATTTCCGAAACAGATACCTTAAATTAAGATAAAAGAGCTAGAAATCAACTGAATTCTAGCTCTTTTATCTAGTTATAAAGTTGAATAAGAGCAAGAGAAATATCACATAAGTTCTAAGCCATCTTTTTTAAATATATTGTGATTTTAAGCATCTTGTGATAAAATAAACCAAACAAAAAGAAGAAAACAAGGAGCGAAAAAGTTGGAAATCAAAGGAGAAATAGAAGATATAATCTACCAAAACGAAATAAACAGCTATACCATAGCTGTATTTGACACAGAAGAAGAAGAAACAACAATAGTAGGATACCTACCATTTGTAAAAAAAGGAGACAGTTTAAAAGTAGAAGGAGATTTTGTAGAACATAAAGAATATGGAAGACAATTCAAAGTCAGTACATTTGAAAAAATAATGCCACAAACAGCACAAGCAATACAAAAATATTTAGCAAGTGGAAATATAAAAGGAATTGGAGAAATAACAGCAAAAAGAATAGTAGATAAATTCGGAGAAGAAACAACAAACATACTAAAAAATGATTATGAAAAACTAGCACAAATAAAAGGAATAACACTAGCAAAAGCACAAGAAATATCAGAAAGCTTTATTGAAAATCAAGAAATATGGCAGATAGTAAGCTTTTTAGAAAAATTTGGAATAGGAATAGAAAATGCAAAAAAAATATATGACAAATTAGGAATAGATAGCATTGAACAAATAGAAAAAGACCCATACATATTAATAGACTTAACTAGAGGAGTAGATTTCAAAAAAATAGATGATATGGCATTAGAACTAGGAATATATTATGAAAATGAAAAAAGAGTAGAAAGTGGAATAAAATATGCATTAATAAGAGCAACAACAAATGGACACTCATGTACATTGAAAGAAAACCTAATAGAATTTGTAATCTCATTATTAGACGTAAGCTCAGACTGTATAGAAGATAATTTAATAAATTTAAAAGCAAAAAGTGAAATTGTAATTGAAAAAAGAGAAGAACAAGAGTGGATATATTTAGAAAGTTTCTATCAAACAGAAATGGAAATAGCCTCAAAAATTATATTACTAGAAAAAAGTATAAATGCAAAAGAAATAAAAAATGTAGAGCAAGCATTAAAAAAAGTAGAAAAAAACTCAAGTTTAGACCTATCAGAAAAACAAAGAGAAGCAATACTTTCGATAAATGACCATAATGTTAATATAATAA
>CAJFQT010000145.1 GCA_904419095.1 uncultured Clostridia bacterium
TAAAAATTTTTATCAAATGAAAAAGAATAAAATTACAAAAATAGCAAATGATAATATAAAGATTCAATTCACAATTGAAGACAAAACTTAAAATGGGAGATGAGGCAAATGATTAAAAAAATTGCTTGGGATACCTTTAAAAATACAGGAGATATAAATACTTTTTTAGAATTAAAACAAATAGAAAACATCGAAAACAATATAAAAGAAATAGAAGATATACAAAAAATAACAAATATGAATGTAAGTAAAAATCAAACACAAAATCAAATTGAAGATAAAAAAATTGGACTATAATAGAAAAGAGAGAAAAATATGGCAACAGTAAAAGTAAAAGGAATAATTCTATCAGAGCACAATTTAGGGGATTTTGACAAAATGTTAACAATGTTAACACCAAACTTTGGAAAAATATCTTGTGTAGCAAAAGGGGCAAGGAGACCCAAAAGTAGTCTCCTTGCAGGAACCCAAATGTTTTGCTTTGGAGAATATTTAATGTACCAAGGGACAAGCACATATCATATAAATTCATGCGAAACCATAGAATTATTCTACAAACTAAGAACAGACTTAGATAAATTAAAATATGCAATACATATAAACAAAATCGTATTAGATGTAACAGATGAAAATCAAAACTGTTTTAATATACTACAATTATATTTAAACGCACTATATACAATATCTGAAACAGACAAAAACTTAGATTTAACAGTAAGTATATTTAAATTAAGATTACTATGTATTTTAGGATTTACACCAAGAATACTATCATGTACAAACTGTGAAGAAAAAGAAAAATTAACATATTTTAGTATAAGAGATAATCGGATTTAAATGTGAAGCTTGCGGAAGGCAAGACAAATCTTGTATTCAAATTTCAGAAAGTACAAAAAATGCAATAAAATACACAGTAACTTCACCATCAAAAAAAGTATTTTCATTTAATTTAAAAAACGAATCATTAGAAGAATTTAAACTAATTTGCAAAATATACTTTGATGAAAAAATGGAAAAAGAATATAAAATAGAAGATATTTTTTAATATAAAACAAAGCACTAATTAGACTAAAAAAAGAATAATATAGATGGATTCTACCAGTATGGATTTGACAAAAAATTATATATAAACATATAGAACATCTCTACAGAATTAAAGTTTAGCAGTACCAATAAAGTAAAACTAATAAATGAAGAAAGGAGAACATAGTAAATACCCACTTAAAATACTATGTAGAAATAAATGATAGCAGAAATCATAATAAACACAAGTGCAAAAAAATTAAATAGAACATTTGACTACAAAGTACCAAAAGAATTAGAAGAGCAAATAATGATAGGTTCAAAAGTATTAGTACCATTTGGAAATAAAAAAGAGCCAGAAGAGGGATTTGTGGTAGGATTTAAAGAAACAACAGAATACAAAGTAAAAGAAATATCAAAACTAGAAGATATGTTATCAGACAAACAAATAGAACTGGCAAAATGGATAGCAAAAAAATATTTTTGCAACATATCAGACTGTATCAAACTAATGCAGACACCAGGAACAAGAACAAAAAATAAAGAAAAAAGAGTACAAGACAAAGTCATAAATACAATATATCTAAAAAAAGAATATTCCGAAAT
This sequence comes from uncultured Clostridia bacterium, assembly GCA_904419095.1. Classification (GTDB taxonomy): domain Bacteria; phylum Bacillota; class Clostridia; order TANB77; family CAG-508; genus CAG-269. Next base: position 1,630 of record CAJFQT010000145.1, read on the forward strand.
AGAATTTGAAATAGAAACAAACCAAATAAAATCAGAAAAACAAATAAAAATATTAAAATTCATAAATGACAATGAAGGAGCCACAATTCCTGAAATAGAAATGTTTACAAACTGTTCAAGAGCAATAATAAATACATTAATAAAAAATGGATATTTAGAAATAATTGAAACAAAAATAGAAAGAAATCCATTAGCAAACAAAAAAATTGAAAGAACAAACAAATTAAACCTAACAGAAGAGCAAAAAAAAGCATATGAAAAAGTAGAAAAAGCACTAGAAGAAAAAAAATATGAACAATTTTTACTATTTGGGGTAACAGGTTCAGGCAAAACAGAAATATATATGCAACTTATCGAAAAAGTTATAAAAAATGGCAAAAAAGCAATAATGTTAGTACCAGAAATATCTTTAACACCGCAAATGATAGAAAGATTCATATCAAGATTTGGAAAAGACAAATTAGCAGTAATACATAGTAAATTATCAATAGGAGAAAGACATGACGAATGGAAAAAAATAAAAGAAAACAAAGCAAATATAGTAATAGGTGCAAGGTCAGCAATATTTGCGCCTGTTCAAGATTTAGGAATAATCATAATAGATGAAGAGCATGATACATCATACAAATCAGAAGCAACACCAAAATATAATGCAATAGAAATAGCAAATAAAATAGCAAAAGAAGAAAAAATACCATTAGTTTTAGGAAGTGCAACACCAGACATATCAACATATTACAAATCAGAAGAAGAAAAAATAACAAGATTAGAATTAACAAAAAGAGCAAACAACTCTAATCTTCCAAAAATAGAAATAATAGACTTAAAACAAGAATTAGCAAACGGAAATCGATCAATGTTAAGTTTTGAGTTATATAAGTCGATAGAAGAAAACCTAAAAAATCATTATCAAACAATACTATTTTTAAACAGAAGAGGATATTCAACATTCATTATGTGCAGAGACTGTGGATACACAGTAAAATGCAAAAATTGCAACATAAGTATGACATACCACAGTTTTGAAAAAAAATTAAAATGCCACTATTGTGGATATGAAGAACCAATAGTAACAACATGCCCAGAATGTGGAAGCAAAAAAATAAGATATTTCGGAACAGGAACACAAAAACTAGAAGACGAAATACATAAACAATTTCCAAAAGCAACAACAATAAGAATGGATATAGACACAGTAACCAAAAAAAACTCACATGAAGAAATATTAAACGAATTTAAAAACAAAGGAATAGACATATTAATAGGAACACAAATGGTAGTAAAAGGACATCACTTTCCAAAAGTAACACTTGTAGGAGTAGTTGCAGCAGACAGTTCACTAAATATGGACGATTACAGAGCAAACGAAAAAACATTTCAAATACTAGTCCAAGTAGCAGGAAGAGCAGGAAGAGAAAAATTACCAGGAAAAGTAATAATACAAAGTTACAATCCAGAAAACTTTAGCATACAATCCGCAAAAAACCAAAACTACATAGAATTTTACCAAACAGAAATAGCACTAAGAAAGCAGTTGAAATATCCACCATTTTGCGATATAATAGTAATTGGATTTAACTCCAATAGTGAAAGCAAAATAAAAGCAATATCAGAAAACATGTATAAATCATTAACAGAAAAAAACTTAGAAAACTGCAATATATATAAACCATCACCATCACCAATAGACAAGATTCAAAATAGATACAGATGGAGAATAATA
>CAJFQT010000146.1 GCA_904419095.1 uncultured Clostridia bacterium
TTGTTATGACTGCATTTGAGCTTGAAGATATATTAAATAATAATCCTGATTGGTGGGGAACGGATAATAAGGAGATATATGATAATTTGATTTTTATTATTCCACCTACAAAATATGAAGAAGTATATAATACTATTGGAAAACCAAAAGACGACATAGAAAAAATAAAAGAATATAATAATTCTATATTTTGGTCTTATGATTTAAAAAATTATAGAAAGTCAAATTGGTGGAGTAAAACAGCAAGTACAAATATAAGTGATAAAATTACTATAAGAACTGCTAATACCATGAAAAAAGTTTTAGAAATATGTAATAAATAATGATAATATGAAATTAGTAATATAAAATTAAATAGAGAATGGAGTATAATGTGAGTAATTATTCTAAAATTAAAGAAATAATATTAAAATTAAATTCAAATGAATTATTAAAAGGAAAATTATATATTGTTGGTGGGACAGTTCCATATATAATTTCTAATACTATATCTAATAGAGAGCATTCAGACATAGATATAATTGTAGAAGAAAATTGACAATATGAAGTTTAAAATTTTTCCTAAAAGCAGAGTTTTAAGATTATTGTTTAGATAAATAATTTGTAGTTGAAAAATTTATGATAAATTAAAAAAGAGGTAAATTGTTATGGATAAAAAATTAATAAGTAAATTGTTAACAATAGGAAGTGTAATTTTATTAATATCAGCAATGATATTTATTTGTTTATGTATTTTTGCAGATGAAAAAAATAATGTATATCTATTTATTTCATTAAGCAGCCTAATATTGTCAAGTTTATTTAATATTATAAAAAGACATTATATAAAAAACTAAAAAATTTGTGGGAGAACTGAAATGAGTGATTTTTAAATTGATAAACAACAGACTATAAAGTTTTATCAAATTGAAGTCATGGAATATCCTTTAAATGAAGATAAAAGTCAGTATGAAGCTTTTTATGCTGTATGTGGAAATTTATCAAAAGAACACAAAGAAAAGTTAAAAGAATTACTAATTGAATTTATGGATAAAGAGGTACTTTATAAAATAAATAATATAGATAAATATTTTTTGGTAAGAGTTTCAGAAATAAAATTAAGAAAGCCAAAAGAAGTTAAATAATAGTAATCTATGGAGGAAAATATGTTAAAACATCAAATTGCTTTAGCGAGTAATAATATTGAAAATGAAAAAATAACTTTATGGGCAAATAGTCCTTATATTACAAAAATAATTAATATAGATGACCAGTTTATTCAGAAAATTTCAAAGAAACTAAATACTATAAAAACTATATGGGTTACATCTAATAAAAATAGACAACTAAATAATAATTTGTGAGGAGTATTTATGAAGAGAAAAAGAATTATAATAGCAGTTATAATATGTATTTTAATATTAGTGGGTGCAACAATTTTTTCAATAACTGAATTTAATGTTTGGAATCCATTTTCATCTTGCTTCGGTATGTTAGAAATTTTATTTACAGATAAGGAATATACAACTGTTCAAAAATATCCTAATAGAGTAGTATTTTGTAAAGAATTAGATACAACAAATAAATCCAGTATGCAATATTTAGATGAATATATGAGGAATAGAGGTTTCGTACTAGAAGAACAAATGGGTGGACTTTTTATTTATACTAATGGTAGTGAAAAAGAATACATTTCATATTCTGTAAATAGATATTTTTCAAAGTGGGAGTGGGAATAAAAAATATAATTTGTAGGGGTATATATATGAAAAAGAAGATAATAATTATTTCAATATTTGTTTTAATAATTATATGTATAGTTATTATTATTGTTATAACAAAAAATAAAAATGTTAAAGATAATATTGATAATGATGTTTATGGAACTGTTATCTATGATAAAAATGGAAATGTAATAGTAGAGCCTTATAATGCAGATGTAACAAAGGAAATAACTGAAAATATAACTATTGAAGGTATTGTAGAATTACATTCTAAAGGAAGAATTTATATATTTAATGGTCAACATTTTGGAGAACAAGGAATAGAAATGGAAGAATATACATCAGCTAATATTGTGGATAAAAATCAAAAGTGTATAGATTATATAACTTTGCAAGAATATGATACAAGTTATATACAACCAGGTGATTTGTTGATTTGTACGGGTGATTATCTAAAAAAAGGAGACCCTATATATAATGAATTGGATACAAAAGATAATCCTATAATTGTTTTAAAAGAAAGCGATTACAATAAAATGAAACTGGATGTATTGAAAGGTAACAATAAGTATTCTTCATCAGTAACGATTGAGAGAGAAGAAATTAATTATGGTGGATATAATAATTATGGATATCTGTTTTTGAAATATACTTTGGAAGATAATAATCATTCTAATACGAAATATTGCTTACCATTTGTAGTAAAAGCATATATTACTCAAGATACTAAAATTGATGGAGATTTACAAGATGGAAAGTCTGTAGAAGTACAATATGAAGATTTAACAGAACCTTTTGATAAATTAAATTTAAAATCAATTAAAGTACTTGAAAACTAAAAATACAAATTACAATTTAATTTAGTAAGAAATATAGTAATTTATTTTTATGATTGGAGATTTTATGAGTAGTATTATAATTTATGGTTCTAATTATGGAACAACAAAACAATATGCAGAAGAACTTTCAAAAAGGATTAATATAAAAGCAATTCCTTTTAAAAAGTTTAACCAACCAATAGATGATTATAATAATATTATTTATTTAGGTGGATTGTATGCAGGTGGAGTATTAGGAATGTCAAAAACACTAAAAAAAATAAATAATATTTCAAATAAAAAAATTATTATTGCAACAGTTGGTCTTGCAGATCCAAACAATGAAGTAAATAAAAATAATATAAAGAATAATATAAAGAGTCAGATACCAAAAGAAGTTTTTGAAAAAGCAAAAATTTTTTATTTAAGGGGTGGAATTGATTATTCAAAATTAAATTTTGCTCACAGAACTATGATGAAAATGCTATATAATAAAGTTAAGAATTTACCAAAAGAAAAACAAACGGCAGAAGATAGAGCAATGATAGAAACTTATAATAAAAAGGTTAATTTTATTGATTTTTCTAGTTTAGATAAGATAATTAATGAAATATAAAAGTAAAACATAAATTACAATATATGACTAAAATGCTGAATTATAAAGGAAAATCTAAAATGTTAAAAAGCATTGCTTGTAGCAACGGACAGTTCTTTATATAATAATTGTAAAGAAAGGAGCTGTTTTAAAATGTTAAAAGAAAACATTAAATCATTAAGAAAATCAAAAAGATTTTCACAAGAAGAACTTGCTATAAAATTAAATGT
>CAJFQT010000147.1 GCA_904419095.1 uncultured Clostridia bacterium
CATTAAACATGTAAGTCACTCCTTTCAGTTTTTTTCAGCAAAAAAATATTATAAAGTTAAGTCAAGGTATGAATTAACTTTATTGGATTTTTTAACCATATTTATTATACTACAAAATAAGGCAAAAGTCAAAGCCATTGCCTTATTTTTTTATGTATATTTTTTCTAAAACTCCCTCTGCTCTAAGGAAATATAAATTGAAATTTTTTTCTAGATTTTTTAGCATTTTGAACTGGTAATTCAAATTTTTTTATTCTACTAAACTATATAATAACATATTATTTCTTACTAAATTTAACTCAAAATTAGCAAAATTTGTCTTCCTAGAAACAATATAGATCATCCTATCTACCAGTAGAACCAAATCCACTCATTCTTATTCCATCTGCATTATCATTATCAGTTAATAAAAATTTTTGAAAAATTGCTTGTCCTATACATTCTCCTTTTTTTATCTCTACATCTTCATCTTTAATATTATAAAAAGCAAACATAAAATGTCCATCATTGTCTGGGTTCCCATAATAATCTTTATCTATTACTCCTACACTATTTGCTAATACTAAACCTTTCTTTTTAGGATTAGAGCTTCTGTTATATAATAATAATACTTCATCATCTTGCATATATGCTTTTAATCCTGTTTTTACAAGTGTTGGTGCCATTCCTTTTTTAAAACTTGGTATAATTACATCTTCTGCTGCTTCCACATCATATCCAGCTGAATATTTTGTTTTACGTATTGGAAGATTTATATTTTTATCCTCAAATCCTTTTGCAATTTCGAATCCTCTTAGTTTTTCCATTTTATTACTCCCTTTCTTCTTTTATTTATTACATTTGTATTCTTACATATTTTTTTAAAAAAGTCAATTCTATTTTTTTCAAATCAGTATTCTATTTTCTTAGCAAAATTTTGTTAGTAACAAAATTAAATGAACTTTAAGGTCAATCCCTAAAGTTCATCTACTATCTATGTTCTTGATTCTACAATCAATTTTATACCTGTTCTGTCTTCTCCTTCTACTTCTACTTCAGCAAAAGCTGGGATACATACTAAATCTACCCCTGATGGTGCTACGAAACCTCTTGCTATTGCTACTGCTTTTACCGCTTGATTTAATGCCCCTGCTCCAATTGCTTGCATTTCTGCTTTGTTTGATTCTTTTACTAATCCAGCTATAGCTCCTGCTACTGAATTAGGATTTGATTTTGATGAAATCTTTAAAATTTCCATTTTCTTTTGCCTCCTATTAATTTTATTTTTTGTTGCAACTTTTATGATGTTATTTTACAATATCTGGAATTATTTGTAAATAGTTTTCTGGAAATTTTTTCAAGTTTTCATCGCAAAAAAGTGAGAGTTTCGACATATTTCGCCAATGCTTTATTTCATAATTAATATTTAATAGCATTTTATAAAATAGAAGAAATCACTTTCCAAGGAAAATCCTCTTTATGTTATAAACTTTATTTGTATTATCATCAATCTCAAAAATAACAGCATTAAATATACACTTACCTGTCGCAATTTTATATCTCTCTGGAAGTGTTGTTTCAAATCTCTTTAAAGATGCTTGTATATCCATACCAATAACAGAATCTCTAGGTCCTGTCATTCCTATGTCTGTAATGTATGCTGTAGATTTAGGTAAAATTCTTTCATCTGCCGTTTGAACATGAGTATGTGTTCCAAAAACTGCTGTTACCTTTCCATCAAGATAATTTGCCATTGCTATTTTTTCAGCTGTTGCTTCTGCATGAAAATCTACAAAAATCATATCTACTTCATTTTGAATTTTCGCTACAATATCTCTTATAATTAAAAATGGATTTTCTGTTAAAATATTAATATCAACTCTACCTAGTGCATTTATAACAGCAATTTTTTTGCCATTACATTCATATATTCCATAACCTTTTCCTACTACACCTTCTGGATAATTAACAGGTCTTATTAACTTAGGATTATCTATAAATTTAAATATATCCTTTTTTCCCCAAGTATGATTTCCCATTGTAACAACATCTGCACCTGCTTCTAAAATATCATTGAAATTTTTTTCTGTTATTCCCATTCCTTCTGCTGAATTTTCTCCATTTACAATACAAAAATCTATATTTTCTTTTTGTTTTATATTTTTTAATTTATTTGTTAGTTCTCTTACTCCTGAATTTCCTATAATATCTCCTACAGCTATAACTTTCAAAATCATCACTCTTTCTATATTCTATATTTTTTGCATTTTTAACCTAATTTTTTCTCAATCAAATCTGCTATCTTTCTTGCTTTAACTGTTATATCATCTTGATTTTCCCCCTCAATCATTACTCTAACCAAAGGTTCTGTTCCTGAAGGACGTATTAAAACTCTACCATTGCCTGCAAATTCTTTTTCTAACTTTTCTATAGCTGACTTTATTTCATCATCTTTTTCATAGTCATATTTCTTATCAGAATCAACTTTCGCATTAATTAAAACTTGAGGATATAATTTTATTATTGATGCAACTTCTGATGGTTTTTGACCTTTTTCAAGAATTGCAGTTATTAACATTAAAGATGTTAGTATTCCATCACCTGTTGGATTATAATCTAATAAAATTACATGTCCAGATTGCTCTCCACCTAAATTAAATCCTTCTTTTAGCATTTGTTCTAAAACATATCTGTCTCCTACTTTTGTCTGTAACAATTCAAGTCCATTATCTCTAGCATACTTATGTAGTCCTAGATTGCTCATTACTGTAGCAACTATTGTGTCCTTTTTTAACTTACCTTTTTCTCTTAAATACTGTGAAATAATAGCCATTATTTTGTCGCCATCTATTTCTTCACCATTTTCATCAACAGCAAGACATCTATCTCCGTCACCATCATATGCTACACCTAAACTTAATTTATTATCTACAACATATTTTTTTAGCATATCTAAATGTGTAGAACCACAATTATCATTTATATTAATTCCATCAGGAGTATTATTTATAATCTCATATGGAATACCTAGAACTTTGAATACATTTTCTGCAACAACTGAAGTTGCACCATTTGCAGTATCTAAAGCAACTTTAAAATTCTTTTTATCAAAATTATCAAAAATATCATCAAAATTTTTACGGAAAAAATATACATATTCGTCTAGTAAATCTTCTCTATTCTCAGACACACCAATTTTACTACTTACTGCTGTAAGCTCTTCAATTTTTCCTGAGTCCATAACTTCTTCAATCTCTTCTTCTAAACTATCTGGTATTTTTGTTCCTTTATTACTAAAATATTTTATGCCATTAAACTCAAAAGTATTGTGTGATGCAGATATAACAACTCC
>CAJFQT010000148.1 GCA_904419095.1 uncultured Clostridia bacterium
TCTTATTATGAATAATGAAAAATATAATCGTTATTATCACATGAGATACCAAAGCAAACCTATTCCGGGACACGCCTTAGAGGCATTGGTAAGGTATAACGATGCGATATACATCAAGAAGAAAAAAATATATATACCTAAAGATGCCGGAGCATTTACAACACCGATTTCTGCATTATGGAGATATGCAGTTAAATACTCAGATGCATTTGAAAAATATGAATGCATTGAAGTTGAAACCAAAGCGGATAATCCAGAGTACCATATTAGTTTTTGTTAATTAAGAAAAAGAGAATATAATACATTTATATAGACGTATTATATTCTCTTTTTTATTGCCAAGAAAATCATTTTTACATTTTTTTCTTAATTTGTAATGGACATCAATATGTATTTTTTCAATATGCAACAAGAAAAGAGATTACATAAAAAATCTGTAATTTTTATTTTGGTTTAAATGTAATACTATTCATATTATATACCTTAGTAAATTATCAAAAAAAAATAAAATGAATAATATATAATATCTATTTTTTTAGGAGGAATATAAAAGTGCAAAAGAGAGAAAAAGATAAATATATTATTGCATTAGCAGGAAACCCAAATGTTGGAAAATCAACAATTTTTAATAGTTTAACAGGAATGCATCAACACACAGGAAATTGGCCAGGAAAAACAGTTGCAAATGCAACTGGAACAGTAGAATATAGAGATGCAAGATTTGAATTAGTAGACATACCAGGTACATATTCAATCATGTCAAACTCAGAGGAAGAAGAAATTGCAAGAAATTACATATGTTTTGGAAATCCAGATGCGACGATTGTAGTTTTAGATGCAACAAATATAGAGAAAAATTTAAATCTTTTACTCCAAATACTAGAAATTACTAATAATGTAATTGTTTGTGTAAATTTACTTGATGAAGCAAAAAAGAAAGGTATAGAAATAGATTTTAAAAGATTAGAAGAAATATTAGGAATTCCAGTAGTAGGAACAATTGCACAAAAAAAACGAACATTAGCAAAACTAAAAGAAGAAATATATAATATTACTAAAAAGAAAATAGAAAAAGAAGAAAATATAGTAGAATATGATGAAGAAATAGAAGATTATATAAAGAAAATAGAAAATATATTGAAGAAAAGCTATAACAATTTAAATAAAAAAATGTTAAGATGGGTATCTTTAAAAATATTAGAAGGAAACAAAAAAATTATAGAGAAAATTAATCAAGAGTTTGAAATAAATTTGAATCTACAAGAGATTTCAGACTTGGTAGATAAAATAAGAGAAAAAGAAAAAAAAAGAAATAAAAAATTAAAAGAAAAAATTGTAGAAAATATAATTAAAAAGGCAGAAGAGATAAGTAAAGAAGTATGTACATATAAAGACAAAGAATATTACCAAAAACAAAGAAAAATAGACAAAGTGCTCACATCAAAAAAATGGGGAATTCCAATAATGCTGATGTTTTTAGCACTAATATTTTGGATAACAATTGTTGGAGCAAACTATCCGTCTCAAGCTTTATTTAATTTATTCGGATGGCTCCAAGAAAAAATTTTATATGGATTAAATTATATTAATTGTCCATCATGGATAGTTGATTTATTAGTTAATGGAATTTATCAAACTCTAACATGGGTTATTTCAGTAATGCTACCACCAATGGCAATATTCTTTCCACTTTTTACATTTTTAGAAGATTTAGGTTACCTGCCAAGAATAGCATTTAATATGGATGGATTTTTCAAAAAAGCATGTTGCTCAGGAAAACAGATGATAACCATGTGCATGGGATTTGGCTGTAATGCCTGTGGAGTAACAGGATGCAGAATAATAGATTCACCAAGAGAAAGGCTAATAGCAATACTAACAAACAACTTAGTTCCATGTAACCGGAAGATTTCCATTTCTAATAACAATAGCCAGTATATTTATAGCGGGAACAATGCAGGGAATAGGAGCCTCTTTTTTATCAACACTAATAGTAGTAGCAGTAATTATTTTAGGAATATTTGCAAGTCTAATAATTTCAAAAATACTATCAAAAACAATATTAAAAGGAATGCCATCATCATTTGTACTAGAACTTCCACCATATAGAAAACCACAAGTAGGAAAAATAATAATAAGATCAATACTAGATAGAACAATATTTGTATTACGGAAGAGCAATAGTATCAGCGGCACCTGCAGGATTAATCATATGGATATTAGCAAACATAGGTATAGACGGGAATAGTCTATTAACAATAGTAGCAAACTTCTTTGATCCTTTTGCAAAAATTATGGGACTAGATGGATATATTTTAACAGCATTCATACTAGGAATGCCAGCAAATGAAATAGTATTACCAATTATACTAATGAGCTATTTAAAAGCAAATACACTAGTAGACTTAGACAATACAATTGTAATTGGAGAAATTTTAAAACAAAATGGATGGACATTACTTACAGCAATAAATGTAATGATATTTACAGTATTTCATTTTCCTTGCATGACAACACTAATGACCATAAAAAAAGAAACAGGAAGTCTAAAATGGACTATAATTTCGTTTTTAATACCAACAATATGTGGAGTGGTGCTTTGTATGTTAACAACATTTGTTTTCGAAGCATTGGGGACACTCCAAATCGTTCCCTAATCTCTTATATTGCTAGAGAAACTTGAACTTTAGCAATAATTTTAAAAAAATTTAAAACTCAAAAACAATATAGAGAGTACTAAATTTTCCAAAATAAAAAGAGTAAAATTATTATTAAATAAAATTACTCTTTTTTAGTGTTTTTAATGAAAACTTCTAGAGTTGCAAATATTCTGGCACCATTTGGGAACGATTTGGAGTGTCCCTAACGTTCCCACAAATTATTCAAAAAAAATTTAAAAATTTTTACACAATTCAACATTTATTTATTTTTTTGTGCTATAATCATCAAAGAAAAAAACAAAAGAGGAGATGAAAAAAATGGCTAACAACCAGTACGAAAAAGAAGATATTAATATAGTAAAATTATATGGAAAACAAGCCACTTTATCAAAACAAGAATTTTTATCAACTTACAAAGTAAGTGAAAAAGGACTAAGCTCAAAGCATGCTGAATTCAATTTAAACAAATATGGATCAAACGAAATCAAGCAAGCAAAGCCAAAAAAATGGTATCACTATTTTCTTGAAAGTTTATTTACACCATTTAATTGTATTTTAATAGGAATAGCCTTCATTCTATATTATACAGATGTATATTTACCAGAAACTCCAAATTATAGTAGTATCATAGTAATTACAATACTAGTAATAGTAAGTACACTTTTAGAT
>CAJFQT010000149.1 GCA_904419095.1 uncultured Clostridia bacterium
AATGAAAGCAGGAAGAATTATTGTAAATTCACCATCTACACATGGAGCAATAGGAGATATATATAATACAAATATGCCATCATTAACACTTGGATGTGGTTCATTTGGTGGAAATTCTACAACAGCAAATGTATCATCAGTAAACTTAATAAATATAAAAAGAGTTGCAAATAGGAGGGTAAATATGCAATGGTTTAAAGTTCCAGAAAAAATATATTTCGAAGCAGGTTCAATCGCTTACCTAGAAAAAATGCCAGATATTGAAAGAGCATTTATAGTAACAGACCCAGGAATGGTTAAATTAGGATATGTAGATAAAATATTATATCATCTAAGAAATAGAATAAAATATGTGCATTCAGAAATATTTGATGCAGTGGAATCAGATCCATCATTTGACACAATAATGAAAGGTGTAGAAGCAATGAAAAACTTCAGACCTGACGTAATTATAGCATTAGGTGGAGGAAGTCCAATAGATGCAGCAAAAGGAATGTGGCTATTTTATGAATATCCAGATGCAGACCCAGAAGGATTAAGATTAAAATTTATGGATATAAGAAAAAGAACATACAAATTTCCTAAACTAGGAACAAAATGCAAAATGGTAGCAATACCAACAACTTCAGGAACTGGCTCAGAAGTTACATCATTTGCAGTAATTACAGATAAAAAGCAAAACAAAAAATATCCACTAGCAGACTATGAATTAACACCAGATGTAGCAATAGTAGACCCAGACTTAGTAATGAGCTTACCAAAATCAGTAACAGCAGATACAGGAATGGATGTATTAACACATGCTTTAGAAGCATATGTATCAAATATGGCATCAGACTATACAGATGGACTAGCTGAAAAAGCAGCAGAAATTGTAATTGAATATCTAGAAAAAGCATATGATGACGGAACAGACAAAAAAGCACGTGAAAAAATGCACAATGCAAGTACAATTGCAGGAATGGCATTTACAAATGCATTTTTAGGAGTAAACCACTCAATTGCACATAAAATAGGAGCAGAATTCCATATGCCACATGGAAGAATAAATGCAATACTTTTACCATATGTAATAAGATATAACAGCACAAAACCAACAAAATTTGTATCATTCCCAAAATATGAATATTTTATTGCAGATGAAAAATACTACCAAATGGCAAAAAAAGTAGGATTAAAAGCAGAAACAAAAGAAGAGGGAATAAACAGTTTAATTGAAAAAATAAAAGAAATGAATGAACATATGAACATTCCAAAATCATTCCAAGAAGCAGGAATAGATGAACAAGAATTCTTAGCAAAAGTGGATATGCTTGCAGATAGGGCATTTGAAGACCAATGTACAACAGCAAATCCAAGAGTGCCATTAGTATCTGAAATAAAAGAAATTCTATTAGACAGTTACTATGGAAAATAATATAAATAAGGATGAAAATAAAAGGACATCAGGAAGGAGAACAAATGGGAGTATTAGATAAATTTAAAGATTTAAAAGAAACTTTTTCTGGAAAACAAAAAACAGATGAAGAAAAAAAGCAAGAAGAAATAAAAACTGTAGCAAAAGAAATAGAAGGGGAATATAAAGAAGCAATTGACGAACAAGGAAGAAGACAAGCTATTGAAAAAGTTGCAAAAATAATTAACGAAAGAATAACAGACCCAAATGAAAGAAGAATAATAGACGAAACACTAAAAGATTTTTTAAATGAGTTAAAAGAACATACTGAAATACCAGTAAATGAAGTAGCGCCAAATCTAGTAAAAGTAGCCATACAAAGTGAAGAGCAAGACCCAAAACCAATATTAGAAGCAACAGCAGAAGTAGCAGGAAATGAAACATTAGTAAAAATAATAGAAAAAGAAGAAATACCATTAGAGCATAAAAATATTTTAGTAGAGGGAATAAGTGACGAACAGAAAAAAGAAAAAGCTCTAAAAGAAATAAAAAGTGAAGAAGAAACTCAAAAAGAAAAAGAAGATATAGCAAAATTAAAACAAATTTATGAAGATTGTAAAAATATTCCAGACGCAGAACTTGCTTCAATTATAAAAAATATGGAATTAAATAGAAACAATGAAGAAATAGAAAATAAAATATTTCATATTGTTGCAAAGAAAATAGTGCAAAATTATAATGAATTCAGCGGAATAATGTGGTATACAGCATCAAAAATAATACCAATAGAAGAAATGTATGCAGGAAATATTGAAGAATTCGCACAAGAAGAATTTGAAAAAGAAAAAGAAGAACAAAAAGAAAAGAAAAAGACAGGCATTTTAAAGCTAAAAAAACAAGAAGTAAACCAAGAAAATAAAGGTAAAAATCAACAAAAAGATGGAAATGCAGGTTTTTCTAAAGAAAAATTATCAGAAGAATTAGAAAAACAATTAATTGATATGATTGTAAATAGATATCAAGAAGTTGGTGATTGGCAAATTCCAAATTCACAAAGAATGAAAAATCGCTCAGAAAAAGAAATACAAAGATTTATAAAAGGAATAGAAACAGCACAAGGAAAAAGTCTAACAAAAATGCAGGAAAAAACTATAAGAGCCAAAATGTCGGGAATAATAATAGATGATACACAAGTTAGAAAGTTTCAAGATATAGTAATAGAAGAGCCACAAGAAAAAAGAAATGCAATATGCAATCTTGGAATTGAAATGGCAAGCAAAGATAATAAATTATACAATACAATAATGATGGCAAAACAACAAGGAGTGTTAGATAAATTAGTAGCAATGCCAAAAGAATATAGAGACCAATGCTTGAGTATTATTTCACAAGCATTAGACAAAGAATTGGCACAGTTTTTGAAAAATAGTGAAGAAAAAGGGAAAAATAATAAAGGCGATAAACAAAATTTAGAAAGATAAATGGAAACACGATAAAACTAGTCAAATTAAAAAAATTTGGCTAGTTTATTATTTAAATTGAGTATATCGGAAAGTTTGTGTAAACTTTAAACTCCTTATGATAATTTATTACAAATGTGTTAAATAAAGTGGCTCCTTATCAAGTTAATTGACAAAGAACCACTTTATTTAACACTATTATTGTGTATACCTAATAAAATTTTTTAAGTTTGGCATCTATTAATATTAATCTTTTCTATATATAACTTATTTTTCTAATTCTTTACATCTTATGAATGTACTTGCCCCTTTATTATCTCCTGTTCCTAATTGTCCATAATCATTTTTTCCTATTCCATATACTTCTCCTGCATATGTTCCAAATATTGCAAATCCATTTCCTAAG
>CAJFQT010000150.1 GCA_904419095.1 uncultured Clostridia bacterium
TAGAAGGAGTAATGCCTCACAAAGAACAAATTCCAACAGAAAAATATCACGTAAATGATAAAATAAAAGGATATGTATTAGATGTAGAAAGAGGAGCAAAAGGAGCACCACAAGTTATAGTATCAAGAAGCAATCCGGATTTCGTACGTAAATTATTAGAATTTGAAATACCAGAAATTTATGAAGGGGTAATAGAAATAAAAAGTGTATCAAGAGATCCAGGAAACAGAAGTAAAGTTGCTGTCTACTCACCAGATCCAAACATAGATCCAGTAGGTTCTTGTGTAGGTCAAAAAGGTGTTAGAATTCAAAATGTAATAAATGAATTAAATGGAGAAAAAATAGATGTTATAGAATGGAACGAAGATCCAAGTATATATATTGCATCAGCATTATTACCAGCAGAAATAATGGCAGTAGATATAAAAGAAGACGAAAGATTTGCACAAGTTATAGTAGCAGATAACCAATTATCACTAGCAATAGGTAAAGCTGGACAAAATGCTAGACTAGCAGCAAAACTAACAAACTGGAAAATTGATATCAAATCAGAAACTCAATTTAGAGAAATGTTAGAAAAAGCACAAAATGAAGAAAACCAAAAAGAAGAAATAGAAGAAGTAGTAAAAGAACAAGAAGAAAAAGAAGAAAAATAACATAAAAACAATATAGAAAGACATAAAAATAATAAAAAATAAAAACAAGCAAACAAATAGAATAAAACAAAAAGCGTTATAATTGTAAAATATGGACATACAATAAAAGGGGGAATATATATGAAAAAATTGCCACAAAGAACTTGTATGGGATGTAACGAAAAAAAAGACAAAAAAGATTTAATTAGAATAGTAAAAAATAAAAATGGTGAAATAAGTATAGATAAAACAGGAAAACAAGAAGGAAGAGGAGCATATATCTGCAATAAAGTAGAATGTTTAGACAAAGTTATAAAATCAAAAAGACTAGAAAAAGTTTTAGAAACAAAAATTTCATCAGAAATTTATGAAGATTTAAGAGGTGTAATTCTTGGTAAATAATAAAATTTTAGGATTATTAGGATTATCTGCCAAAGCAGGAAAAATTTGTTTTGGCTCAGATAGTGTAGAAAATGAGATAAGAAAAAAGAAAGTAAATATAGTAATTGTAGCTATAGATAGCTCTGAAAGAACGAGAAACAAATTCGAAAAAATATGTAACGAGAATAATATAAGAATGATAATATCAGATACAATTGATAATATCAGTAAAGCAATCGGAAAATCGAATAAAGCAATAATAGGAATAAAAGATAAAAATATAGCAAATCAAATAGAAAAAATATATGATGGGGGTGATTCTATTGGGTAAAATAAAAATACACGAAATAGCAAAAAAATTAGGATTAACTAGCAAAGATGTATTAGATATAGCAATATCTTTAAAAATTGAAGCAAAAAGCCATTTAAGTGGAGTAACAGAAGAAGAAGCAAAACAAATAGAACAAAATATAGGAAGCAAAAAAGAAAACAAAGAAACAAGCACAAAAAATGATAATAATGTATCTGAAAAAACAGCAAAAAATGAAAAGAAAGAAAAAAATAAAGATAATAAAAAGAAAGAAGAAAAAGAAACAAAAAAAGAAGAAAAAGCACCAGTAATAATTAGAAGAGAAGTAATCGTAACAGATGAAAAAGCAAATGCGAAGGAAACAGAAAAAATAGCAGAAAGAAAAAATAATGTAGGGTTTGTAGAAAGAAAACAAAACAAAAATTTCAATATAGTATATAGAAACAAACCTAATAAACCTAAAACGGTGAGTGAGCTTTTTGGATTAAATAAACAGGAGACAGAGAAAAAAGAAGAAAAAGAAATAAAAGAAGATAAAAGCAAGCAAACACAAAAAACAGATATTCAAGAAGTACAAGAAAGAAAGCAAGAAACAAAAACAGAAATGAAAAATGAAGAAACAAAAACAAACGAGAAAAAATATGAAGATAATAAAACACAAGGAGATAATAAAACATTTATGCAAACAAAAACAACAAATACAATAAATACAAGAAATCAGAATAATACATCAAAAAATAATATAAACAGAGATAATCGTAATAATTTTAAAAATAATGAAAATAAATTTAATAATTCAAGGTACAATCATAATGACAAGAATAATAATATGAGCAGAAACGGAAAAAATAGTAATGGAAACTATCAAAATCGTTATGGAAATAGAAGACCTCTTGACGAAAAAGGAATTGAAAAAAACATAAAAAACATTATGTCTGTTGATGTGGCTGAAAAAGAAGTAGTAAGAGAATATAATAATAAAAATATTGATAAAGATAAGCAAAAAAATAATAGCAAATTTGACGAAACAAGAAATAAAAAATCAAAATCAAGAAGAAACCAAAACAATAATAATTTTGATGAAGGAAAACTAAAATCTCTAAAACAAACAAATAGATTATCAAATATGTTTGAAGATCAAGATGGTGGAATGCTTGACTATTATGATTTAACAACACAAAGAGGAAGAAGAGGAAAGAAAAAAGTACAAAAAGGTGACGAAGAAAGAAACAAACAAAAAATCTTCCAATTAACAGAAATTGAAATTCCAGAAACAATTACAGTAAAAGACCTAGCAGCAGAAATGAAAAAGACAACAGCAGAAGTGATAAAAAAATTATTAAGTTATGGAATCATGGCAACAATAAATCAAGAATTAGATTTTGACACAGCATTTTTAGTAGCAGGAGAATTCGGAATAACAGCTAAAAAGAAAGAAACAGTAACAGAAGAAGACATACTATTTGACGACTCAGAAGACAAAGAAGAAGATTTAGTAACAAGACCACCAGTAGTAGTAGTAATGGGACACGTTGACCATGGAAAAACATCATTATTAGACACAATAAGAAAAACAAATGTAATCAGTGGAGAAGCAGGAGGAATAACACAAGCAATAGGTGCATACACAGTAAAAGTAAATGACAGACAAATTACATTCTTAGACACACCAGGACATGAAGCATTTACAGCAATGAGAGCAAGAGGTGCACAAATAACAGACATTGCAATACTAGTTGTAGCTGCAAATGATGGTGTAATGCCACAAACAGTAGAAGCAATAAACAAAATAGACTTACCAGACAGCAATCCAGAAAAAGTTAAACAAGAATTAATGCAATATGAATTAGTACCAGAAGAATGGGGAGGAGACACAATATGTGTACCAATCTCAGCAAAAAATAATATA
>CAJFQT010000151.1 GCA_904419095.1 uncultured Clostridia bacterium
AGAATCTATGCAGACTCACAAAAAGGTCCACTTGCACACATATCATCACGTTCAAACAAAATAATGGCAATAAAACTTTTAAAACTATTACGCGAAAAAAATCCAGACCTAATTATATCTACGCACCCATTTGGAAGCCAAATGTGTAGTTACTTAAAAAGGAAACAAAAAATCACATCAAAAATTGCAACAATAATGACTGACTTCGCACCACACGATCAATGGCTCGTAGGAAGTGAATACACCGACTATTATTTCGTAGCACACAATAAAATGAAACAATATTTAATATCAAAAAATATTGATGAAAATAAAATTTTTGACACTGGAATTCCAATTTCAAATAGATTTTTACTAAATTACAACAAAAATGACATACTATCAGAACTTAACTTTACACCAAACAAGAAAACAGTACTATTTTTTGGTGGAGGAGAATTTGGACTTGGAAAAACAAAAACAGTAGAAATTTTTGAATGCTTTGTAAAACTATTTCCCGATATACAAATAATTGCAGTAGCAGGAAAAAATGAAAAAATGAAAACAGCTTTTTCAAAAATAGTTGAACAAGAAAAAAGAAACGACTCCATAAGAGTTTTAGAATTTACAAACAAAGTACCAGAATTTATGAGTGTCAGTGACCTAGTCGTTACAAAACCTGGTGGCCTAACAACATCTGAAAGCTTAGCATCAAAACTTCCAATGGTAATAATAAATCCTATACCAGGTCAAGAAGAAGAAAACGCACAATTTCTAGAAGAAAACGGCATAGCAATATGGATAAAAAAATACGACAATCCTTATGAAAAACTACAAAATCTATTCTCAGACCCAAAATTACTACCAACAATGAAAGAAAATACTGAAAAACTCTCAAAAAAATACTCAACACAAAACATCTGCAAAATTTTATTCAACTAATCACTATGAACTTTAAGGACAATCCTTAAAGTTCTTTTATTTCTTTGTGCTTCTATGGGAAGGTCCCAGATTTTCAAAACGACCCTGCTATGGAGAATTTTAAAATAGAAAAAAATTATCATTACCCTTTGAAAACGGCCTCACAAACAAATCTCAAAAAAAATGAACTTAAGAAACACCCCAAGTTCACATCAAATTTATATCTCTCTCCTACCCTCCAAAGCCTTAGTAAGAGTAACCTCATCAGTATATTCTAAATCTCCACCCACCGGTATACCATGAGCAATTCTAGTCACTTTCACTCCCAAAGGTTTAATCAATTTAGACAAATACATAGCAGTTGCCTCACCCTCAACTCTTGGATTTGTAGCTAAAATAACTTCCTTAACAGTATGATCCATAAGTCTAGCCAAAAGCTCTTTTATTTTTATATCATCAGGTCCTACACCATTCATAGGAGAAATTGAACCATGCAAAACATGATAAACTCCTTTAAATTCATGAGTTTTCTCCATTGCAACAATATCCCTCACATCTTCAACAACACAAATAACAGATTGATCCCTTTTAGGATTACTACAAATAGGACAAGGATCAGTATCTGAAATATTATAACACTTACTACAATATTTTAAATTATTCTTAGCTTGAACAATTGCCTGTATAAATTCATCTGTCTCTTCCTTAGAACAATTTAAAATATAAAATGCTAATCTTGCAGCCGTTTTATGTCCTATGCTTGGCAATCTTTCAAAACTCTCTATTAACTTTTCTATTGATGGTGAATATAATGACATTTAAACTTCCTCTTTTCTTACATAAGTCCTGGTATATTAAACTTTCCAAGTTGAGCAGCTTGAGCCTCATCAACCTTTCTTAATGCTTCATTTATGCATGTTAAAATTAAATCTTCTAACATTTCAACATCATCAGGATCAACAACTTCTTTTTTTATTTTAATTTCTTTAATTTGTTTTTCTCCTGAAACCTTAACATATACAGCTCCTCCCCCAACAGTTGCTTCAAATTCCTTTTGAGCTAATTCTTCTTGAGATTTAGCCATATCTGCTTGCATCTTTTTAGCTTCTTTCATTAAATTTCCTATATTCATTCCTCCGAATCCTCCCATACCACCTGGGAATCCTCCTCTTTTACCCATAATCTTTTAACTCCTTTCAAATTTAAATTAAACAATTAATTATATCAACATTCTATTAAATAAATTAATAATAAATGTTTTTATTTATCTTTGATAACTATATATTAAATTTCAAATTATTAAGATTAAATAATTGTCAATTTAACTTCAATATATCAAAACCAATCATTTATTCAATAATATTTAGTGGAATATCTGTATCTTTAGCAAAATCTTGTAATTTTTTTTCTGCCGAAAAATTATTATTCACTTTTGTTGAAGTATCTATATATTTTATTTGCATTTCTTTACCACAAGCCATAGACACTAAGTTAGATATTTCTCTAATATTTTCTTGCTTCTCCAAAACAGTTTTTCCAAATGCCGTAATTCCCTTTGGAAATTGTATTCCAACTATTAAATCATTCATCTCTACTGCTTTTGTATTCATTAAATTAGTATATAATACTATCTTTCCACTCTGCTTTAAATCCCTAACAATTTTAGGCCAAGCTTCTTCTATATTTCCAGAGTAAGAAGATTTATTACTTTCAAGTTTAGTATTTTTCTCAATCTTATTAGTAACATTATTGATATTACCTGCTTTTTCTGTGTTTTTATTCATATTATTGACAATTGTATTACTTGAAGTCTGATTAGCATTAAAATTAACATATACTCCAGAGCTTGCTAAATTTTGATTTACATTTAAACTTTGATTTCTCAAGAAATTTTCAATTTTAGTAAGTCTTTCTTCTATATTTCCTTGACCCAAAGGTTCTTCATAACAAAATTTAATCATCCCTGCTTCAAATAAAACATTTTTCTGAGTTGACCATTTCATATTATTTTGTAATTCAGACAAATCATAAACTAACTTTACTAATCGTTGATTAGAATATTTACTTGATAAATCTTTTATTAAGTTTTTTTCATTTTCTGTATATAAATCTGCCATACCACAAGACTTAAAAATAAGAATATCCTTAACATATTTTATCATTTCCCACAAAAAATTATCTAAATCTTTACCCTGATTTAAAATATTTTCTGTTTCTTTAATTGCATCTTCTAGATTATATTCTAAAATTGCACTAATAATGCTATGAACATACTCTAATT
>CAJFQT010000152.1 GCA_904419095.1 uncultured Clostridia bacterium
GGAAAATAAAAATTAAAGGAAAAAATAAAACACTGAAAGATTGGCTTCCAATAGAGAAAATATATAAGAACGGAATAGTAAAAACAAACAAAAATACTTTTATAAAAATAATAAAAGTAATTCCTATTAATTACAATTTAAAATCAGATTTAGAAAAAAATTCAATTTTAAATTCATATAAAACATTTTTAAAAACTTGCAATTTTAATATTCAAATTATTATCCAAAGTAACAAAGAAAACTTAGAAGAACATATAAAAGATATAGAAAAAAATGCTAAAAATAAAGAAAAAAAATATTTAAAAGAAATAGCACAAGATTACATAGAAAATATAAAAAATATAAATAACTCAAAAAAATCCTCAACAAAAGAATTTTATATAATTGTTGAAAATGAAAAAATAGAAAATGAAAAATATAATAATGAAAAAGAAATAATAGAAAATGATTTAAAAGAAAAATATTTTAAAATTAAAGAATGTCTATCAAGATGTGGAAATAATTGTATAGAAATAAATAGTAAAAAAGAAGTAACTAATATATTTACGACATTTTTAAATACAAGAAAAAGATTAAATTTTTAAAAATCTATGAAAATTAATTTTAAGATAATAAAATAAAAATAAAATATAATTTTATAAATAAATAAAAAAATCAAATAAAATCTAAAATAAAAAGAAAAATAAAAAAAAATAAAAATTAGAGGATAAAATGTGAATAAAAAAACAAAAAAATAAAGCAAAAAAGAACAAATTAAAGAAAAGAGGAGATAAAAATTATAAAAAATATAAAAAACTATATAATAAAATATAAAAAAAATTCAAAAATAATAAAAAATAACAATAATTTTTATTTAGGAACAGTAGATGAAAAAGATGAAATAATACCATCATATATTAATTTACAAAATCCAAAATATATAGAAATTGATAATTTATATTATAGTGGATTAATAGTAACAAATTACTATAGAGAACAAACAGATATAATATTAAAAACCTTAATAGAAACAAATATAAATATGAATATATCAATATTTTATGAAAAACAAGATCCATATAAAACAATAAAAGATTTAACATATCACATAGGTAGTGTAGGAGTAGAGCTAAAAGAAACAAATCAAAATAGACAAGACATTGATATAGCAGCATTTACATATAATGATGCAAAATATATAAGAAGAGAGATACAAGTAAATAATGAAGATATATATTTTTTATACATATATATAGAAACATATTCAGAAAGCTTAAAAGAATTAGAATATTTTTTAAATAAAATTGAAGGAATTACACAAAGTAAAGGAATGCAAACAAGAAGGGCAAATTTTAGAGAAGAAGAATTATTTATTTCGAGTTTACCTCTTATGCAAAATCCTGAATTAATAAAAAAAGTAGGAAGAAGAAATATTTTAACATCAGGTTTACTTTCAACATATCCATTTATTTCATCAACAATTTTTGATTCTAAAGGAATTTTCATAGGAACAAATATTTACAACAATTCATTAGTATTCATAGATAGATATAATACTGAAAAATATAAAAATGCAAACATATGTATATTTGGAACTAGTGGAGCCGGAAAATCTTTTTATAGCAAATTATTAATATTAAGATATAAATTATTAGGGATAAAACAATATATTATAGACCCAGATAGAGAATATAATATTTTATGTAAAAAAATTAAAGGGACTGAAATAAAAATAGGACCGACATCAAAAACATATATAAACGTATTAGAAATAAGAAAAGAAAGCATAGAAGAAGGAGAAAGTGGATATCTAGCAACCAAAATCAGTAAATTAATAGGATTTTTTAATTTAATTTTTGGAGAATTAAACGAAGAAGAAAAAGCATTAATGGAAGAAAAATTAATTGAGACATATAAAAATAAAAATATTACATTTGATGATGAAAGCTTATATAAAAAAAACACTAATAAAATTATAAATAAAGAATTTAAAAAATCAAAAGATATGCCTAGACTACAAGATTTATATGAAATATTAGACAAAGATAAAAGAACAAAAAAATTTAAAACAAAACTACTTCCATTTATAGAAGGATCTATGAAATTCTTTAATGAATATACAAATATTGAACTCGATAATGAATTAATAGTAGCAGACATATATGATTTAGGTGAAGAAAACTTAAAATATGGCATGTACATTTTTGCGGAAATCTTTTGGGATAAAGTAAAAGAAAATAGAAGCGAAAAGAAAGCAATTTATCTAGATGAAATATGGAGACTAATAGGAGTAACATCAAACAAAAATGTTGCAAGTTTTATATATAAAATTTTTAAAACAATAAGAAAATATGGAGGAAGCAGTGTAGCAATAACACAAGATATATCAGATATTTTTAGCTTAGAAGAAGGAATATATGGAAAAAGCATATTAAACAATTCAAGTATAAAAACATTTTTTGCACTTGAAGAAGAAAATATAAAAATATTAAGCAACTTTACAAATTTATCTGAAAAAGAAAAAATAGAAATAAAATCATTAAAAAGAGGAGAGTGTTTAATGTTCGTAGGAGATGACCATATCTTAACAAAAATAGAAGCATCAGAATTAGAAAAAAAGATAATTGAAGGAGAAAAATAATTGAAAAGAATATTAACTGCAATTAATAATCCAGTTTTAAATGAAGAATTAAGAAAAAAAGAATATATAGAAGTTATTGGTAAAGATATTCAATATAAAGAAGGAATAATAGAAACATTAGAAAACAATAAAAATAAAAAAATAGATATAATAATAATAAGTGAAGAATTACCAGGAACAATAGAAAACAAAAAACTATTAGAATTAATAAAAAACAAAAATGAAAAAATAAAAATAATATATATACTAGAAAAAGAAAATATAATAAAAGAAAAAGAATTAAAAGAACTAAATATAAACAGTATTTACTATAATAATAAAATAACATTAGAAGAAATAATTAATAGAATCAGTGAAAATGAAATAAACAAAGAAGAAGAAATGAAAAAAGAAATAGAGAAATTAAAAAAAATAATAGAAAAAAACAATAAAATAAATAAGAAAAAAATAATAAAAATAATAAGCGAAAAAATAAATAATAAATTTAAAAAAAGAGAAAAAAATAAAA
>CAJFQT010000153.1 GCA_904419095.1 uncultured Clostridia bacterium
CTGTTTTATCATACGCTCCAATAAATCCTATTTTCTTCATTAATAAATTCCTCCTATTTTATAATTACTGTGCAGTATTTGTTGTTGATGTTGTACTTGAACTTGATGTTGTACTTGAACTTGATGTTGTTCCTGCTGATAAACCGTCTAAATAATCTTTTCTGTTCTCTTTTGTTGTTGTGATTTCTTCTTCTACAGCTGATGAAACATTTTCATCTCCATTCTCTGCATTATTTTGTATAGCTTGATTTATTACATTATTTCTTTGATTTGCATTATAACGACTGCTTAACTCACTCTTAGCTCTATCGATTATATTAGGGTTATCATTTATCAATTCTGCCACTTCTCTACTTGGAGTATAAGTTGTTATAGCTGCTGTTTGCATTCCTGGATCTGTATAAATATTTGCATATAATTTTGCACCATCTATTCTGTACGCTTCTACTATTGCATTATTAAGCATAATAATTTCAGCTTCTGATAAATTTACCCATATTGTATCTTCAGATGGCACTCCTGCAACATCTGGTATTGTTACTTCTTTTTTTGATACCACAATATAATCTTGTCCTGATGGCAATGATAAACGAATATCTATGTAATCTCCTGTTTCAATTTGTGTAGGTAAAACAATCATATTATATTCTTGTTTTCTTACATCATCAGAAGATATATTATCAGCTTTTGCTACTAATTCTCTTGTCAATATAGTGTTTTTTGACATATCTACTTTAGCAACTACTGGAACTGAATTTAATTCAATATATTCTTTTTCATTGTTTCTTGTTATAAAGTAATTTCCTGTTTCTTCTTCTTGTTCTAATCTATGTTCTTGATTATCTATAGTAATATATAACTCAGATGTATCATCATCTTCATTATATCTTGTTGTAACCATATTTCCTTCTTTATCTTGTAAATTATAATTATCTAATGTTGCTGCATCTCCTATTGCATTTTCTGGAATATAATTTCTATTCACTGTTTGTGTATCTAACATATCAGCAGTAATAACTTGTCCTGATTTTACATCCTGATTTAATACAGCAATATTAACACTTGCTCTTTGCTCTTCTAATTCTTTATCTCGATAATTTTTTAATTGTACTATTAATAATGCTACAACTGCACCTGCAATTACCAACATTAATAACATTCCTAACAAAAATGAATTTCTAGCTTTTCTTTGCATTGGATTAATAGCCATTCCAAATTCCTCCTTTAATATATAAAATTTCACATTTTTTGCAAAATAACCTTTATTATATTTTAACTCATAGCTATTGCAAAATCAATAAATTTACACATCTGTCACATAAAGTTAATATCTTTGTAATATTTTTGTAATATTTCTTGTTATCTCTTATACAATTATAAATATAATGGTAATTTTTTTATCTATTCTCTATAATTCTTCCTTAATAATTTTTTCTAAAACATTTGCTACTCCTTCATCATTATTACTTGTTGTTACATAATCAGCAATATTTATTATATTAGGTGTACTTCCTCCCATAGCAACTCCAAGACCAGCATTTTCTATCATAATTTTATCATTCATATTATCTCCAATTGCTACTACTTCTTCTTTTTTTAAATTCATTTTTTCCATCAAAAACTCTATTGCATTCCACTTATCTACATCTTTTAAAGAAATTTCTGTATAGTAATATTCAATTGGAATATCTTCTGTTCCCTGTTTTATCATTTTTCTTGACATATGTAAAACATCTAACACTTCTATATTACTAACTTTTCTTAACTTTTTTATTATTGACTGAAAAACAAACTTATTTTCATCACATACTGTTATCTTTAAAAATCTTGGATTTTCCAAATTTTCCACATATTTGTGAATATCATCTACTATTGTTATATTAGTTCTTTTATTTTCTTCTTTCTTTAAATTTTCCTTATGATAATATAAAACATTGTATTTTAAAGCTTTTGCAATTATTGTAGTTTCTGTATATAAATTATATGATATACTGTTTTCTTCACATATTTTAATTATTTCTAAAACTTTTTCTTTTGACATAAATTTTTCATATATTATTTTATCATTTTGGATATCATAAATTAAGGCTCCATTTCCTGCTATAAAATATTTTTTTGATTCAATTTCTTTTGCTATTGTTTTTATTGAATCAATTGGTCTACCTGAAGCTATAATAACTTCAATTCCTTCGTTTAAAACTTTTTTTATAACATTTTTTGTATTTTCTGTAACAATTCCATAACTATTAAGCATTGTTCCATCTAAATCAATTGCGACAAATTTATACATAAAATTTCTCCTTTCTGCATTTTTCATTATAACTTTATTTACTATAAATTGCAATAGAATTTTTTGGTATATTTTTTGGTATATTTTTTACATATTTTTGGATTTTTTACTTATTTATTTTTGATATTTTATTTTAAATTTAACTAATTTTTTTCTAAAAATTTCCTGTTTATTTTCTTGAAAATTGCAAATGCTAGTATTAGAAAAAGCTCAATGTTTTTTCACGATGTAATTACAGGAGGTGAAGAAAAATGGCAAACTACAGCAACAAAAAATTAGTTCCAGAAGCTATGACAGCATTAGATAAATTCAAATATGAAGTAGCTAGCGATGTGGCTGTTAAAAATATATTTTAACTTTACATCTTAAGCTACTTCATATTTTTTGTTTCTATTATTCACAACTTCCGCTTCTTTTATAGTTTTATTCTTATCTTTCTCAAATTGATTTAATTCACTAAATTTATAATAAATTGTAATTTCATGATTTTCTGAAATTGTAATCTTTTCGATTAACTCATTTAATAATTGTTTTGTAGGTTTTTCCAAAGATATAAATTCTTTTGCTAGTTTTTCTAGTTTATTTATATCTTCCTTTTTTGTATCTTTTTGATTTAATAATTTTTCTAATTCTGATTTTTCTTTTATATAGGAATCTCTGTCTTTTGCAAATTCTCCAGTTAAATTTATATAATCCTCTTCTGATACAATCCCTTTTACTTTATCTTTATATAGGTTCTTCATATATAAGCTATTATCTTCTATTTTTTGTTCTAGTTCTTTTATTCTTTGTTCGTAGTCAAATTTTTGTCTTTCTTTTCTTTTTTCTTGCTGTGCT
>CAJFQT010000154.1 GCA_904419095.1 uncultured Clostridia bacterium
GGACCAGAAACAAGAGATGCAAACTTTACAGAAGAAGATTATACTTTAACACATAACGAGATAACAAATAAATTAGGAAATTTTGTAAATAGAACATTAAAATATAAAGGATTAACAAATGTGCCAACCGGAAATATGGACAATAAAGTAAAAGAATATATTGAAAATTTATATAAAGAAATAGCAGAAAGTATTGAAAAAATAGAATTTAGAAATGCTTCAAATAAAATTATAGAGTTGTTAGATTATGCAAATAAATATTATGATGATAAAAAGCCATGGATACAATTCAAAGAAAACAAGGAAGAATTTGACAATATTATATATACTTGTGCAGTTATAATAGCTAATATTTCAAATATAATTGAACCATTTATGCCAGAAACAGCTGAGAAAATAAGAAAATATCTAAATATAGAAGAAAAAACTTGGAAATACATTGATGTTCAAAAAGGATTAGAACTTAATAATATAGAACCATTATTTGAAAGAAAGTAATTTTAAAAGAAGATGGATTTACCTAATCAACAAAAATAGAGAAATGTATTATCAGTAGATGGTAAAACATTCTCTATTTTATTTCAAAATAGAGAAAATCTTTACTAATACGAAAAATAAATCAATCATTAAAAATAAATCAACCAAACTAAGAAATTAATTTAAAAAACATTAATAAAAAAAGGAGGAAATTAGTTAAAAAACTAATTTTACAAAAATGATTTATAAAAAAATAATAGAAACACCAATAGGAAAAATATATATAGCAGAAGAAAATAATAAAATAATAGAAATAAACTTAGATAGCAAAAAGAATAATTATGAAATAAAAAACACTAAGGTTTTAAATTTAGCAGAAAAACAGCTACTAGAATATTTTGAAGGGAAAAGAAAAAAATTTAATTTACCACTTAAATTAAAAGGTACACCATTTCAAGAAAAAGTATGGAATGAGCTTTTAAAAATACCATATGGAGAAACAAGAACTTATGGAGAGATAGCTAAAAACATTGAAAAACCAAAAGCAGCAAGAGCAGTTGGAATGGCAAATCATAATAATCCAATATCAATAGTTGTTCCATGCCATAGAGTAATAGGAGTAAATAATAAACTAGTAGGTTATGGGTTAGGATTAGATAAGAAGCAATATTTATTAGATTTAGAAAAAAAGAACTTTAAGGAATGTCTCTAAAGCTAAATTATAGTTAAAGGAGGAAAAAATTGAGAATAAGATATAAAAAATGGGCTAGACCTGAACTAGAAGCAAGTAAATTTTATATAGACAATCCAGAAGAAATGAAAGGAAAATGGAGAAGTTTTTTTAAAAATCCTGAAAATCCATTTCATTTGGAATTAGGATGTGGAAAAGGACAATTTATATCAAAACTTGCATCATCAAATTTAAATGTGAATTATTTAGCAATAGATTTAATAGATGCAATGCTTGGCTTAGCAAAGCGAAATATAGAAACAGAGTATAAAGAAAAGAATATAGAAACTGACAATATAGTAATAACAAGATTTGATATAGAAAGAATTTTAATGATATTAGAAAAAGAAGATAAAGTAGAAAGAATATATATTAATTTTTGTAATCCATGGCCAAAAGGTAAACATAGAAAAAAAAGACTAACACATACAAGACAATTGGAAAAATACAAAGAATTTATAACACCAGATGCAAAAATATATTTTAAAACAGATGATGATGATTTATTTGCATCAACACTTACATATCTTGAAGAAACAGGATTTGAAGTTGAAAGAAAGACATATGATCTACATAAAGAAGACATTTTCGAAGGAAACATAGAAACTGAACATGAGAAAATGTTTTCAGAGCAAGGAATAAAGATAAAAGCATTAATTGCAAAAAATAAGGAAAAATCCTTCTAAAACAAAAGCAAATACATTAAAAGATTGATATATGAAAAGTTTTTTTATATATCAATCTTTTAAATTTCTACATCAAATTAAATTTAAAAGTAACATATAACACAGATTACTACAAAATAAGCTGTTCAAACTGTTGACAAGTAAACATAACCAATGTATAATTAAACCATTAAATCATAATAATTTAAGGAGGAAATTATATGAATAATTATTCTGAAATTTCAAAAGAACTGCCGGGAAATTTGGATGAAAAGAGTCGGAATCTTCTATTAAAATTTATAATGCTTAGTAAGACATTATCTAAGCAACAAATAGAAGAAATCAGAATGGGATTAGAAGAAAACGTTGATGTTAGCCTTTATGCCAAAAAAGATTTTTCTGATAGAAAAATGAGGGAAATTAGATTGGGGTTAAAGAATAATGTCGATGTTACACATTATTTAAATCCTGCATTTACTTGGAATCAAATGCGTGAAATTAGATTAGGATTAGAAAACGGAGTGAATGTTGATATTTACGCCAATGTACGATGTGCTGCAAATAAAATGAAAGTTCTAAGAAAATGGCTAGTAGAGGGGGTTGATGTTGGCAAATATGCTGATACTCAATTTTCTGCATATCAATTGGAGATAATTCTTGTAGGCTTAGAAAAAGGTATCAATGTCGACATTTATGCTAAACCAGAATTTTCTAGTGAACAAATGCAAGAAATTCTACTTGGAGAGTTAAATAACGTAGATACAGGCATTTATACAAATATGGGATTTTCTGGTAAGCAGATGGAGCAAATCAGATCTGGCTTAGAGTCTGGAATAGATGCTAGCATATATGCTAAACCAGAATTCTCTGATAGACAAATGGAACAAATCAGACTCGGCTTGGAATCTGGAATAGATGTTAGTATATATGCTTCTCACAAATTCTCTTATAAACAAATGAGAATAATTAGAGAAGGAATAGAAAAAGGAATAGATACACGTATTTATGCCAATTCAGATATTCCATATGAATATATGCTAATGATACTAGAAGATATAGAAGCTGGAATAAATGTCTCTCTTTATCTTAATCCTAAG
Organism: uncultured Clostridia bacterium; assembly: GCA_904419095.1. Taxonomy (GTDB): domain Bacteria; phylum Bacillota; class Clostridia; order TANB77; family CAG-508; genus CAG-269. Next base: position 2,970 of record CAJFQT010000154.1, read on the forward strand.
CTTTCCTGGGAGAATAGGAAGAGAATTAGGAATTTGATAGTGACTACGAAAAAATTTCTCAGAGCATAAAAAAAGTAGTTTTTCCCACTAGAGAAACTAAATAGAGTGTTAACAAAAATAAAAATTGTTAGCACTCTTTTTTA
>CAJFQT010000155.1 GCA_904419095.1 uncultured Clostridia bacterium
TTAATGTTTGTTGTTGTGTAATTAGTGTATAGGCAACATATATTAACATTAATATTAAAATTATATTTTTTAAAAATTTCTTTTTGCTTTTTCTCATAAGTGTTTTTTCTCACTTCTTTCTACATTATATAAACTCATACTATTATATTCTACTTTTTTTTCAAAAATCCTTCTTTTTTAGGACTTTTTATAAATAAAAATGTAAAATTATAAATTCTTTTGTAAAATCAGATAACTAACTTTTATTTTGTTTAAGTAAATGATTTTTTCTAAAATTGATAATGATAAATGAGATTGGTTTTTTTAAAATTTTATTTAGCATTTTTATTAACGTTTTTAAAGGATATATTATTATATTTATTATTTTTATTATAATTTTCTTAAAAAATAAAACTATTTTTGTGATTGTATTTACAATATATCGACTGAACAATAACATATATATAATACATCCTAAAATTACACCTAAAAACATATAAAATCTTATTTCTCCATTATTAAATGTAAAAATAGAATATAGCAAAATTATTCCGGTTAATATCCAAAACAAAATGTCTTCTATGTATGTTATAATATCTGAGGTTTTAAAACTTTTTCTTAGGATTCTAAAAAAGTCAAATAATAAACCTATTAAAAGTCCGTTAATTATAAATACACAAAATAAAAGAGCTTGATTATTAATCATATCTTTTTATTCCTCCATCAGCTAAATTTGATTAATAATTCTTATTATTTAAAGATTTTACTTATGAATCCTCCAGATTTTTGTTTTTCTTGTTCTTTATCACTATATGATAAAAAAGAAATTTCTCCCTCTACAATTACTTCTGAAGTATCTATACTAAGCTTATTAATTCTTAAATTTTCACCTTTAACAGTAAGTAGTCCTAACTCTGTTTCTATCATTACGACTTGATCATCAAAGCTTAGAACATCATTAACTCCAGATATACTAAGCTTTTTTCTATTTTCTAAAATTAAATTTTGTATAACATTAGTTGTGTTAGTAATATTTTTTCTTTCATCAATAGTCATTCCAACCCTCTCCTATTCTTTTTTCGTCTTATTTATATATATTCTAAGGTTGTCTCTTTTAGAACTATAATTAATGTAAAAATTTATTTCTTCTATTTTTTAGTTTTTAAGATATCAGGTAGTTTTTTCTTTTAATTAATTTATAAAGGAAAAATTAATGATAATAAAAGTAGCAAAACTACATTAGCATGTCTCATGTAAGTTTTTTCATCAGTGACTTTTTTGTTGTATATGAAAAAAGTTACATATAGTAAAGATAACAGTCGATTTTTCCTATACAATATAAAGATAAAAATACAACCCACAAATGTTAGGATAAAAACTTAACATTTGTGGGTGTATTATTAATTACCTATAATTTCTTTGTGTATTTTTTCTACAATATCTTCATTAAGTATATTTTTAAAATTAATTGTTAATTTATTCGATGATAAATTTAGTTCTAATATTTCTAATTTTTCTTCCTTAATAAAATCTAATACTTTTTTTATTGTATCTATATTTCTGCTAATACCATTACCTATTATTGAGATTCTACTGCAATCTTTTTTTACAATACTTTTTATTGTTTCCTCTTCAATAATATCTGAAATCATTGTACCAGGTTTGTTATTAAATGTAGATTTCGTTATAATTGGCACTTTGAATTTTTCTCCTATTTCAACACATCTATCATGCAGAACTTTTGCGCCTTCATTTGATATTGTTAGCATTTCATTATATGATAAAGCTGCTAATTTTTTGGCATCTTTTATTTTATTGGGGTCAGATGTATATACACCATCTACATCGGAAAAGATATAGCAATTTTTTGCATTTAATGCTGCTGCTAAAGCTACGGCACTAGTATCTGAACCTCCCCTACCAAATGTTGTTATGTCCATGTTTTCATTATATCCTTGAAATCCTGTTATTATTACAATTTTGTTTTCTTCTAATTCTTTTTCAATTCTTTTTATATCTATATTTTTTATTAATGCATCTTGATTTGTATTATTTGTAAAAATTCCTGCTTGCCATCCTGTTAGAGATATAGATGGATATCCCATTTTATTTAATAGTATGCATAATTTTGCAGCTGAAATTTGTTCTCCACTACTTAATAATACGTCTAATTCTCTTTTGTTAGGATTATCTGATAATTCTTTTGCTTCTGTTAAAAGTCTGTCAGTTGTTTTTCCTTGGGCTGAAACAATAACAGCTATGTTATATTTTTTATTATATAGCTCAATTATTTTATTTGCAACATTATTTAATTTTTCGTTGTCTGCAAGAGAACTTCCTCCAAATTTTAAAACGATTGTGTCCATATTTGTAGCTCCTTATAATATTTATTTGAGAATTTTAATTAAAAATCTCTCTTTATATATTATTCAGAGTTTCCTACTTGTGTTATACAAAGATATTAATGTAGAAATTGAATGAATTTTCTTCAGGTAGTATTATTTTGTATAATAAATTTAGAGGCAAGAAACTAAAAATTATTTTCTTGCCTCTAAATGTTCTTAATTAATTGCAGCTATTAATATTAAACTATCAACAGTTACTTCCGAGAAAAAAACGTGATTTCCTATTTTAATGCATGCATTTTTAGGCTCCTCTACACTCATAAATAAATTCAACCGTTTTACTAATTGGTTGAGCTGAATTTTTTTATAATGAATTCTACTTATGTAATGTAGTATTTCTTCATCTCCATATGTGCATACTTCAAATAGTTTTGCTTGTGGATTATAGAACATCCAAACGTATTCGTTGTATGCAGATGGAATAGCATAAATTTGATTTGCATCAAGTCCATATTGTTTTATCCGCTCTGCTACATAATCAGGAACCCTTATTTCAATATCCTTTCTCGTCATATTAAGACTCCTTTCAATTTTTTTCTAAATAGCATTATATCAGAATATTAAAAAAAAGTAAAGAAGTAACATAAAATTACAGAAAAAAAGAGTAAATCTAATTTCATTATTAGTCATTTACATTTTTACTGGTAATATATGGTAAATGTCTTTTTTTCTATTTTTCTGAATAGTTAT
>CAJFQT010000156.1 GCA_904419095.1 uncultured Clostridia bacterium
GAGAGATTTAGCAAAAGTTAACTATAGAATACACACGGATGCAATAAAAAATAATTTAATACCTAAAGAATTAACTAGCAAGCAAGTAAATTTAGTATACGCAGAAGAAGCTGACGTATTAAATATGGCATTGTTTGGAATGACAGCAAAAGAATGGAGAGAAAAAAATCCTAATAAAAAAGGAAATATAAGAGATTATGCAAGTATAAATGAATTAATATGTTTAGCGAATCTTGAAAATACAAATTCAATATTTATAAACGAAGGAATGCAACAATCTGAAAGGCTATATAAATTAAATCAAATTGCAATTTCACAAATGAAAATATTAGTTAAAGATAATAAATCAAAGTTACTAAAATAAATGAAGGAGTATATGATGTATTTAAATTATTAAATATATCATAAAAGAGAAAAATGTCAAAAATAATTGTTATTGGAAGTCCAGGAGCTGGAAAAAGTATATTTTCTCAAAAACTAAGAAACATTACAAATATACCATTATATCATTTAGATATGTTATATCATAAAGCAGATGGTACACATATTTCAAAAGAAGAACTTGAAGAAAAATTAAAGGAAATATTAAAAAAAGACAATTGGATAATAGATGGAAATTATCAAAGAACAATAGAAATGAGATTGAAAGAATGCGATACAGTATTTCTACTAGATTTTCCAACAGAAGTTTGTGTTGAAGGAGCAAAATCTCGTATTGGTAAAAAGAGAGAAGATTTGCCTTGGGTAGAAGAGAAACTTGATGAAAAATTCAAACAAACAATTATTAATTTTTCAAATGAAAAGTTGCCACAAATTTATGAACTATTGAATAAATATAAAGAACATCTAAATATTGTTATTTTTAAATCTAGAGAAGAAGCAGATAATTATATTAGAAGTCAGGAATTGTCAGAAAATAAAAAATATATAGAAACAAAGAAATAATATCTTGACAAAAATATGTAAACTTAATAAAATATATGCATAGCAATTTTGTTATAGAGTAGAACACACCAATTATTGAAATCAATAAGGAGGAAGAAAAGATGCAATTAAAAAGAAATTTGACAAAAAGTAAAAGAAAAAAGAACGAAAGGAATAACAAAAAAATAAGTATTGAAAAAAAATATAGAACAGCACGTGGAGAACTGTTAGAAACAATGAAAGCATTTAATACTGCAATTGAAAGAATAGAAAAAGAAATGCTAAAAAAAGCTTTGGAAGAAAAAGACTATGAAAGACGGTATCGATATAATAGGTTAATAGATTTTTTAGAAGGAAGATCCATACAACTTACTGAAGAAGACAATATTCGTATAACTAACCTCAAATTTAGCGAAAAAGAAGAAGTTATTATTATTCCTATCAATCATAAAGCTGAAAATATAATTAAGTTTTATGACGAGTATCTATATTTGAAAAACGAAATAGAAGAATTAATGCATAAAGCTTCTTATAGTGGCATATATATGAATAATATGAAAAAAACATTTGAAGATTTAAAAGAGGCATTTATTAATTTTGTCAATATTTAAAAATTGCACAAACTAACTTCGATATATATTCAAATAATTTAATATATATTGAAGTTAGTTTTTTTAATTAGAGTAATTGACAAAAAACCAAATTAAATATAGAATGTATGATGAAAAAAACGCCCAAAAATAGGAGTTGAAAAATAGATGGAATTTATAAAAACAGTATGGAAAAATAGAAAACTAGTATGGGGACTAGGAAGAAATGATTTTAAAAACAGATTTGCAAGTACAAGTCTAGGAAGTATATGGGGATTTTTACAGCCATTTATATTTATGATAACATATGTAATAGTATTTCAATTTATATTAAAAACACCAGCACCAGGAGATTATCCATACACAGTATGGTTTTTACCAGGAATGGCAATGTGGCTATGCTTAAACGACAGCATAATAAATGCAAGTGGTTCAATAAGAGCATACAGTTACCTAGTAAAAAAAGTAGTATTTCCTGTAGACACAATACCAATAATATCAATAATATCAAGCAGTTTTGTATCAATCTTCTTATTTATAATAGCAATAGTTGTCAGTGCAATATATGGATTTTTACCAAACATATTAATGTTAATATATATACTATTTTCAGCATTATGCTTTATAATAGCATTTACAAGATTTACATCTGCTGTAACAACATTGGTACCAGACTTTTCAAACTTACTAGGAATTTTAATGCAACTATTTTTCTGGTTTACACCAATAATATGGAATTTAGGAATGCTAAGTGGTCACCAAACAATTCTAACAATTATCCAATGTATACCATTCACATATTTAGTAACAGGAATGAGAGACGTTTTCTTAGGTGGAGATATGATAACTCAAAACTTTGGATTATATACAATAGCATTTTGGGTAATAACAATATTAATATTTTTATGGGGGAATTATATTTTCAAAAAGAACAAAAAAGATTTTGCTGATGTATTATAAAATTTTTAAGCATAATATTTTGACAAAAAATTAACGAAATATCTAAATCAAAAAATGAATACCAAAAGAGAGGAAATATAATGAGTAATCAGAAAGAAGAAAAAGTTGACATACTACTTGCAGCATATAATGGAGAAAAATATTTAAAAGAATTAATAGATAGCATATTAAATCAAACATACAAAAATATAAAACTAATAATCTCTGATGATTGTTCAAAAGATTCTACAAGAAAAATATTAGAAGAATATGAAAAGCAAGACGAAAGAGTAGAGGTATATTATCAACCACAAAATTTAGGATATGTAAAAAACTTTGAATTCCTATTGAAACAAGTAAAAAGTAATCTGTATATGTTAGCAGACCAAGATGATGTATGGCTTCCAGAAAAAATAGAAAAATCAGTTGAAACTATAGAAAGAGAAAATGCAGATTTAGTATTTGGAGACCTAGAAGTAGTTGATAAAGACTTAAAAACAATATATCCATCATTTAATGATTTTATGCTACTTTCAAGGAAAATAAAAAAATATATAAAAAGTTATAAATTAAACTATCTATATAATTGTGTAACAGGATGTACAGTAATTGCAAAA
>CAJFQT010000157.1 GCA_904419095.1 uncultured Clostridia bacterium
ATAAATACAACTATTTATTACTAGAAAACAATATTATTTCCAATGTCGGTAATATTAATAATTTAAATAGTAAAACTTCTGAATATGGCATAGTAAAACAAGATAAAAACTCCAATTACTCAGGTATTGGACAAGAAAAAGTCAAAAATAAAGATGGATATTTTACAACTTTCACAACCTCTGAACCAAATAAAAAAACTTATAAAGAATACAAACAAAATGGTAATTCTTCTTGGGCAAATAATTATTATTGGGGTGACACGATGGCAGAAAACGGTTGTGGTATAACTGTTATGTCCATTGTTCTAAGTGGATACAATAAAAAATACACACCAGAAGATTTGAGAAAGAAATATTATCCTGTTATGAATTATGAAAATTTTTCTTATGAATTATCAAACACATTTGGAATTAAAAATTCTGATTTTTATTATGATTCAGTACATCTTTCCGATAAAAGTATTATGAACCATTTAGAAACAAATAAACCTATCATCGTTTGTGTTTGGAATAAGCCAACAGATAATCGTTGGACTACCGCTTCTCACTATATGGTTTTACTTGCAACTGATGGTAATAATATGGTATATGTTTCAAATCCAAATGGACTAGAAAATGATAGTAAAAGTTCAGGATGGTACGATATTGATGAAATTACGCCATATCTTGCAAAAGCTCTTTATATAGAAAGTTGATAAAAAGAAGTAGACTAATTTTCTACTTCTTTATATTTTCTATTTTATTTATTCTAATTTCATTCATTTATTCTAACTCAACATATTGACTCGACAAGATTTCCCATTCTTCCATTTCTGAGTCTATTTCTTCATGCAATATGCTCATTTGTTGTTGTAAATCACTTAGTTTTATATAATCAATACTAATATCTTCTTTTTGCATTTCTATCTCAATTTCTGTTATCTTTTTTTCTTTTTCCTCAATATCTTTTTCTAGTTTATCCATTTTATTTTTTATTCTATTATTCTGTTTACTAATAAGATATCTATTAATATTGTTTTCTTTTTTATTTTCCCTTTGACTTGTAACAGTTTTTTCATTGTTTAAATTCATTTTTGCTTTCTCTAAAAGTAATTCTTCCTCTTCTTCATTTACTTCTTCTTTATGCCTTGTATATTCTTCATAATTACCATCAAAAAATGTCACTTTTCCATTTTCAAATTCCAAAATTGAATCAGCTATTTTATTAACAAAATATCTATCGTGTGAAACAAATATTAATGTCCCTTTATATTCCTTTAGTATTTGTTCCAAACTCTCTTTTCCTACTATATCCATATGATTAGTAGGTTCATCTAATAAAAGTAAATTAGGTCCTTTTCTTAAAATTTTACAAAGCTGCAAACGTGATTTTTCACCACCAGATAGCACTTTAATTTTTTTGAACACATCTTCACCAGTAAAAAGAAATGTTCCTAATAAAGTTCTAATTTCAGTTGTTGTTAAACCTGGAAAAGCTTCGCTCATCTCATCCAAAACCGTGTTCTCTAAATTTTCAAATTCCAGCTGTTGATCAAAATATCCTATCTGAACATTATGTCCATATTCAATATCTCCACTCATTTTAGAAATATTACCATTTAGTGTTTTAAGTAATGTTGATTTTCCTATCCCATTCTCTCCAATTACTGCAAGCTTTTGACCCTTATACAAAGAAAAGGAAACTTTAGTAAGCAATCTATTATATCCTATACCTAAGTCTCTTACTGTCAATACCATTTTTCCACTTTCTTTTTGCAAACCAAAATTTGCATGAAAAGTTTTTAAATCATACTTATTTGGTTCTTGAACAATTGTCATTTGTTCTATTTTTTTCAATTTAGATAAAGCCATTTTAGCTTTAGTTGGCTTATACCTAAATCTATCAACAATAGCTTTTAATCTTTTTATTTCAGCCTGTTGATATTCAAAGTCTTTTAATTGCTTCTCATAATTGATTCTCTTCTGCTTTTCAAAATCTGTATAATTTCCTTTATATTCTTTTATAGATGCATACTCTATTTCATATACTTTATTAACAATTCTATCTATAAACATTCTATCATGAGAAACAATCACAACAGATTTTGGATAACATTTTAAGTATTTCTCTAACCATTCTATTGCTGTTATATCTAAATGATTTGTAGGCTCATCTAATAACAAAATATCAGGTTTACTCAATAACAATTTTAAAAATGCTATTTTTGTTCTTTGACCTCCCGAAAACTGTGTTATCTGTTTATTTTCATCTTCTTTTGAGAATCCGAACTTTTTAATTGCAGTTTCATATTCCTTTTTGTATGTATATCCACCATCAAAATCATATCTATCCAAAGCTTCAGAATAGCTATTTATTAATTCCTCACTTGATTCTAATTGCAACTTTGATTCTAATTTCGAAATTTTTTCTTCTAACTTAATTATAGGTTCATATACAGTTAATATTTCTTCTAACATTGTATTGGATGAATTTTCAAAATCTATTTGTTTTAAATATCCAATTTTAGGAGAACCTTGCTTATATATTCCGAACTTTTCTTCTCCTATCCCTTCTTCTAACATCTCATTATCTATTAAAGCCTTTAACAAAGAAGTTTTACCTGCACCATTTCTTCCAACAATTGCTATTTTTTCTTTATCTTTTATTTCAAAATTAATTTCCTCTAATACTGTTTCCGCTCCATAACTTATTGCTCCATTTATAATTTTGTAATTCACTTTCTACCTCCATTAGGGATTTAGGGACGGTCCTTAAAATCCCTGCTAGAAGGGATTTCAAGGACCGTCCCTAAATCCCCTTAATAATTTTTGTGCATATATTATCATAAAGTTAATCCTTTTTCAAGGTTAATAGAAAATCTAACAAATCTTAATTTTTTTTACTAAAACTATTACATTAACTTCAAAATTATGTTATAATATTATATGTAACGTGTAGCTTTAACAGGCGTAAGTCCAGTTCAAGTTACACTTTTATTTTTGTGTGAAAGGAGGAATTATTATGCAAACAAATAAAAAAGAAGGAATAATTTTTGGTATATGTAT
>CAJFQT010000158.1 GCA_904419095.1 uncultured Clostridia bacterium
TTTACAATATATCCATTTTCTAACTCCGCATTTATGTTCATTTCTCCTAAAGTAACTGGTAAAACTTTACCTACAATATTTAAAACTTCATTACTTTTCATTATTGATTTTGTAAAATCTTGATTAACTTCCTTCATTGCTAGAAAGTATATATCAGAAAAGGATAATCCTTTTAACTTTCCATTTTGAAATTTATATGTAAATAATTTGTCTATTTCTCCTTCAGTATCTTCTAACGAAATAATGCTATCTCTTACATCATCTAATGGTAATGTTCCCAATTCTTTTCTAGATTGAGATATTTCCTCTCCATAATCTGATATTGTAACTATCGCAGTTAAATTATTAGTATATTTTTTTAATCCAGAAAGTACGGTATTTAGTCCTGTTCCTCCACCAATTACTACAATATTTGGTCCTTGATCATAAACTTTTTTATTAAAAATTAATGATTTTACATTAACATTTTTTCTATTTTCCATTCTTTCATCTGTTGATTCAACTAATATTTCTAATGTTCTTTTATTTAGAAATATCAATCCAAAAACTATACAAAGAAAACCGAATAACAAAAATAATTGCAATCTTACCTACTTCTTGAAAAGACATCTCTTTCATTACTAAAACTTCAGCGATTCCATAACATGATAATATTATTCCTATTAATATCAAAAACATCCAACGCTTCATTTTTGAACTAGATTTAAACCAGTGCATAAACCCTTTCATTATATGTTCACCCTTTCTTGCTATCACATTTCTCCAATTATCTCAATTTCTAAGCTTATCTTTTCTTTAGATGTTTCATAAACTTTTTTCTTCACGTATTCTATAAGTTCTAAAATATCTTTTGCCGTTGCATTTCCTTTGTTAATTATAAAGCCTGCATGTTTTTCTGAGACTTGAGCCCCTCCTATTGTATAACCTTTAAGACCTGCTTCGTCTATAAGTTTTGCTGTTATATAATTATTTCCTCTTTTAAAAGTACTTCCTGCACTTGGATATTCTACTGGTTGTTTTTCTATTCTATTTTTTTTATATTCATCCATCTTTCCTTTTATTTCTTCACTTTTACCTTTTTTTAAATTAAATATAGCTTCAATTACTATATATTTTTCTATAAATAATATACTTTTTCTATATTCAAATTTTAAATCCTGATTGTTTAATTTTATAACATTACCGTTATAGTCTATTACAGTAGCACATTCTAAAATATCTTTGATTTCTTTTTTATAAGCTCCTGCATTCATTTTTATTGCTCCACCAATTGTTCCTGGAATTCCTGCTAGTTCTTCAAAACCTGTTATATTTTCTTTTAAGAGTTTTTGTGCCGTCTCTGATATTTTATTTCCTGCCCCAAGTATTATTTGTATATCCTCACTTTTTTCTAGATTATTATTATCTATAATTTCAAATTTTTTAATATTTATTTGTATTACTATTCCTCTTACGCCTTTATCAGTTACTAATACATTACTTCCATTGCCCAATATAAAAAATGGAATTTTGTTTTCTAATGCAAAATTTAAAATTTGCTTTAATTCTTGTATATCATTAATCCTTATATAACAATCTGCTACTCCTCCTACTTTGAAACTTGTATGTTTATTCATAGGTTCATTAAACTTTATGTTTTCTTTTGGAATTTTTAAATTAGCTTTCTTTATTAAGCTTGCAATTTCCATCTAAAATCCTCCACTTTATTCACTTTATTCTGTACCATCTTTAGCATAAACATATACAGCTTCACCATCTTGCGTTTTCTGATTAGTTACATCTATAACTAATCCTATTTTATAGTTAATAATATATGAATCATCTGCTTGTGTAATTCCTAATTCCTCTAAATCAGTTTTTTCTAAATAATAAAAATCGTCCATTGAATTTTTCGTATTTTCTAATATACTCATTAATTTAGTATCACCTGAAAGTTCTGAAATTTCAGATTTTATTTCTTCTATACTTGAATATTTTTGGTCTCCTGGAAAATTATTATTTCCCATTGTTGCTTCATTTGTATATCTCTCTAAAACAGCGTGTTGCACCATTTCAAGTTCTGATAATATTGCTGTTCCTTTAGATTCTTTTAAACTTTGATATCCTCCAGTAATTGAAACACCTGCTAATATTAAAAGTACAATTATTGTAATTACAAGTGCCATTAAAGTAATACCTTTTTGATTTATTATATTTTTACCTCTCATTTCTATCTCCTTTTCTTTCGCTAAAATTCTTTTATAATATATCATTTTTTTGTCATAAATACAAGCTCAGTTTGTATAAAAATAATTTTTTTGAAAAATTTTCAAAAAATTCATCATATATACCTATTCAATTGGTAAGTTATTTCTAAAACTCAAACCTAATTTTTTACTATACAGAATTGTAACAATGTCATAAAATTTTATGTAAAATTTGGAAAAACTATTTATTTTTTTACATATTTATAGTATAATATTAATGTAGGCAAAAAAGGAGGCGTTTATATTTATGTGGTCAATTTGGTTAATTATAGCTGGAATTTTTTTCATAGGAGAAATTATGACTGTTGGTTTTCTACTTTTCTGGTTTGGATTTGGTTCTCTTGCAGCAATGATTGTTAGCTTTTTTACAACTAACATTATTATTCAAACAACTGTCTTCCTAATCATTTCAGTTTTATTATTACTAATTACCAAACCTTTTGTGAAAAAATTTGTAGACAAAAAACCTACAGTAATTACTAATGCATATAATATTATCGGAAAAAAAGCTATAGTTTTAGAAGATATTGATCCAATTCAAAGTAAAGGTCTCGTAAAAATAGGAACTGAAACTTGGTCTGCTGAAAGTGAAGCAGATGAAAAAATATCTAAAGATACTGAAGTTGAAGTCACTGCAATAAAAGGTGTTAAAGCTGTTGTAAAAACTTTATAATAATATATTTGTTATTTATTTTATTGTATTGGAAAAATAATGTTTTATCTTAACCCATATGGATTTTCCATATAATTCTACATCTTAATACTCATAAATTTT
>CAJFQT010000159.1:0-2982 GCA_904419095.1 uncultured Clostridia bacterium
AAGTAGAGTATTAATAAAAATGAAAGAAGGCGAAGAAACAACAAAAAGTGGAATAATATTAGCAAGTAGTGCACAAGAAAAACCACAAATAGCAGAAGTTATAGAAGTAGGACCAGGAGAAAAAATAGATGGAAAAGTAGAAGAAATGAATGTAAAAAAAGGAGACAATGTAATAGTAAGCAAATATTCTGGAACAGAAGTAAAATACGAAGGAGTAGATTATATAATAGTAAAACAAGATGACATATTAGCAAAAGTAGAATAAAAAGTAAACTTAAACTAATATTTTAATAAGACCTGTCCCAAGATATCACAAATGCTCAATTGGGACCTGATAAACCAAGAGAAAGGAATGATTAAAAATGGCAAAACAAATAAAATTTGGAGAAGATGCAAGAAAATCTTTATTAGAAGGTGTCAATAAATTAACAGACACAGTAAAAGTTACACTTGGACCAAAAGGAAGAAATGTAGTTTTAGATAAAAGCTTTGGAGCACCATTAATTACAAATGATGGAGTTACAATAGCAAAAGAAATAGAACTAGAAGACAAATTTGAAAATATGGGAGCAAGAATAGTAAAAGAAGTTTCAGAAAAAACAAATGATGTAGCAGGAGATGGTACAACAACAGCAACAGTATTAGCACAAAGCATGATTAAAGAAGGTGTAAAAAATGTTGCAGCAGGAGCAGACCCAATGTCAATAAAAAGAGGTATGGATAAAGCAGTAAACACTGCAGTAGAAGCTCTAAAAGGAATTAGCTCTGAAGTTAATGGAAAAGAAGATATTGCAAGAGTTGCAAGTATATCTGCAAATAATGAAGAAGTAGGAGAATTAATTGCAGAAGCAATGGAAAAAGTATCAAAAGATGGAGTTATAACAATTGAAGAATCAAAAACATCAAATACAGAATTAAATGTAGTAGAAGGAATGCAATTTGATAAAGGATATGTATCACCATATATGGTAACAGATACAGATAAAATGGAAGCAGTAGTTGACAATCCATATATTTTAATTACAGATAAAAAGATAAGTAATATTCAAGAAATATTACCACTATTAGAAGCATTAATGCAACAATCAGCAAAACTTGTTATCATCTGTGATGACATAGAAGGAGAAGCATTATCTACATTAGTACTTAACAAATTGAGAGGAGTATTAAATGTAGTAGCAGTAAAAGCTCCTGGATTTGGAGACAAGAGAAAAGCAATGCTAGAAGATATTGCAATTCTAACAGGAGGAGAAGTAATTACATCAGACCTAGGACTAGAATTAAAAGATACTAGCATAGAACAACTAGGAAGAGCAAAACAAGTAAAAGTACAAAAAGAAAATACAATAATTGTTGACGGAATGGGAGATAAAGAAAAATTATCAGCAAGAGTAAAACAATTAAAATCACAAATAGAAGAAACAACAAGTGAATATGACAAAGAAGCTTTACAAGAAAGATTAGCAAAAATTGCTGGAGGAGTAGCTGTTATTGGTGTAGGAGCTGCAACAGAAGTAGAAATGAAAGAAAAGAAACTAAGAATAGAAGATGCATTATCTGCAACAAAAGCAGCAGTTGAAGAAGGAATTGTAGCAGGAGGAGGAACAGCACTATTAAATGTAATTCCAGAAGTAGAAAAACTAGTAGCTAAATTAGATGGTGGAGAAGCATTAGGTGCAAAAATAGTATTAAAATCACTAGAAGAACCAGCAAAACAAATAGCAAGAAATAGCGGATTAGAACCAGCTGTAATTATAGATAAAGTAAAACAATCACCTGTAGGAACAGGATTTGATGCAGCAACAGAAAAATATGTAGATATGAAAAAAGCAGGAATTGTAGACCCAACAAAAGTAACAAGAAGTGCATTACAAAATGCAGCATCTATAGCTTCTATGGTATTAACAACAGAAAGCTTAGTAACAGACGTACCAGAAGAAAAAGGATGCAACTGTGGAAATTCAGGAGCAGGAGCTGGAATGGAAGGAATGTATTAATAAAGTAGGAACGTTTTGGCGTGTCCCAAACGTTCCTAAATTTTTTTTGCAGAATATTTGCATTTTTTAATAATATATGATACAATACAATCCAAATGAAAAAGAAAAAAGCTAGGAGGAGAAAACACGAATGGAAATCGCAAGAACAATTGTAACAGTAGTATATTTTATAGTTGCTATAATCATAATAATATTAGCATTAATGCAATCAAAAGAAGATGCAGGTTTATCATCAACAATAACAGGTTCATCAACAAATAATTTTTATGAAAAAAATAAAGGTAGAACAAAAGAAGGAAAATTAAAAAGATGGACAGTTATTTTTTCAATAATATTTGCAATTTTAACAATAGCATTAGGTATACTATATATGGCAAAATAGGGGCGGTTATAAAATAACTGGCTCTTTTTTAAATAAGATAAAAGGAAAGGAAATAAATGAATAAAAAAGAAGAGATAATACTAGAATTTATGAAGGACAAAGAATATGTCCCAATGAAAGCAAAAGAGATAGCATTAATTTTAGGAGTTCCAAAAAAAGAATATAATGATTTTTTGCAACTGCTAAATCATCTGGAAATGGAGTTTAAAATAGGAAAAAATAGAAAAAACAGATATAGAGTAATAGAAGAAAATTACGAAGAAGGAATTTATAGAAGAAATCCAAAAGGGTTTGGATTTGTAAAAATAGAAGGAAGAGAAGATGAAATATATATTGCAAAAGAAAATTCTTCAACCGCATTAAATGGAGACAAAGTTTTAATAGAAATAATCGAAGAGAAGAATAAAGTAAAAAAAGCAGAAGGAATCATAAAAAGAGTAATAAGACGTGAAAAAGATACATTAGTTGGAACTTTTCAAAACAATAAGAATTTTGGATTTGTTGTACCTGATGATAAAAGTTTTGGAACAGACATTTTCATATCAAAAAGTAATTTTGGAAAAGCAAGAAATGGACACAAAGTATTAGTAAAAATAATAAAAT
>CAJFQT010000159.1:2993-4909 GCA_904419095.1 uncultured Clostridia bacterium
AAGGAAAGAAAGCAGAAGGTCAAATAATAGAAGTATTAGGGCCACCAAATCAAGCAGGAATTGATATGTTATCTCTTATTAAAGATTACAATTTACCTGCAAGATTTCCAGAACCAGTAGTAGAAGAAGCGAAGAAATATGGAGATAAAATAAATAAAAAAGAAATAGAAAACAGAGTTGATTTACGAAAAGATATAGTATTTACAATAGATGGAGAAGATGCAAAAGATTTAGATGATGCGGTTAGAGTTATAAAACTAGAAAACGGAAATTATAAGTTAGATGTTCACATAGCAGATGTTAGTCATTACGTAAAACCAAATAGTTTGTTAGATAGAGAAGCTTACATTAGAGGAACAAGCATATATTTATTAGGTAGAGTAATACCAATGCTTCCAAGAGAGCTTTCAAATGGAATATGTAGCTTAAACGCAGGAGAAGACAGATTGACACTATCATGTTCAATGGAAATAGACAAAAGCGGAAAAGTTATATCATCAGAAGTATATAAAGCAGTCATAAATGTAAAAGAAAGGATGAACTATAAGGATGTTCAAAAAATATTAGACAAATCTGATAAAACAATATTAAAAAAATATGAAAAGTATATAGAAGACTTCGAAACAATGGCAGAACTTGCTAAAATTTTAAAAGAGAGAAGAATAAGTCAAGGATATCTAAATTTAGATATTCCAGAAACAAAAATAGAGTTAGACATAAATGGTAGAGCTATAGATGTTCATCCATATGAAATATACTTTTCAAATGAAATTATAGAACAATTTATGCTAACAGCTAATGAAACAATTGCAGAAAAATTCTATTGGTTAGATGCACCATTTATTTATCGTGTACATGAAGAACCAGATATTGATAAAGTTAAAGAATTAAATCAATTCTTATATAATTTTAATTTAAAAATAAAAATAACTAATGAAAAAGTATATCCAAAAGAATTTGAAAAAATATTAGAAGAAATAAAAGGAAAAGAAGAAGAAAGAGTAATATCAACATTTATATTAAGAACATTA
This sequence comes from uncultured Clostridia bacterium, assembly GCA_904419095.1. GTDB lineage: Bacteria > Bacillota > Clostridia > TANB77 > CAG-508 > CAG-269. The sequence goes on from CAJFQT010000159.1 coordinate 4,025, forward strand.
AAAGTAGCAAGATACGAAGCAGAAAATAAAGGTCATTTTGGTATAGCAAGTAAATATTACTGCCACTTCACATCACCAATTAGAAGATATCCAGATTTATTTATACACAGAATAATTTCTCACTATCTAGAAGAAAACTATAATGTAGAAGATGAATTTATAGAAGAATATATGAATAAAGCAGAAGAAAGTGCAAATCAATCTTCTGAAAGAGAAAAAATAGCAACAAAAGTAGAAAGAGATAGTGAAGATATGAAAAAAGCAGAATATATGGAAAGTAAGATTGGGGAAGAGTATGAAGGAATTGTGTCTTCAGTCACACAATTTGGAATATTTGTAGAATTACCAAACACTGTAGAAGGATTAATACGTTTTGAAAATTTAGGTGATGAATATTTTATCTATGATGAAAAGAGAAAAAGTCTTATTGGTGAAAAAACCAATAAAACTTATAAGATAGGAGATAAAGTAAAAATACGTGTTATATCTGCAAATAAAATGCTTAGACAAGTAGATTTCGAAATAGCTAATTAAGTAGAGTTTTACACATTAACAAATACCATAACATTAGAAAGAATAACCACAAAAATTACTAAAATGAGAAAACAGATACTACCATATTTGTTTTCTTCATTTTTATATTCATAAATAGAATAAGAAATACTTCTAAAAATAAGATACAAAGAAAATAATACAAAAACAATTTCAAAAAATAAACTCATATTACCTAAAATAGTAAATTAAGATTCACTATAACTCCTTTCATTATAATTTTGACAATAAAATTTACAAATTCACTAAAAATATACAATTTATTAAAGTTTAAAAGCAATTCTACATAAGAAGAAAACCAGATTTTACATTACTATTAACTTTCACATCAAA
>CAJFQT010000160.1 GCA_904419095.1 uncultured Clostridia bacterium
TATAGAATTTATATAATATTTTAATTAAATTATTGTTTCATTAAGTTCAAAATCGTTTTTAAACAATTTTAATTATTGAAATGTTTCATTATATAAATTTTGATTTTAATGAGTTTCGTTTGCAGATTTATATATTCTAATTAATATAATATTTGCATTTTGTACTATGATCTTATAAATTCTATGATTGTTACAATAGCTGTATTACAAACTAAAATCATACAAAATAATGACCTTCTAAAATCGATTTTAAGCCATTTTTATTTTTTAGGTTGATAATTACTTGTTTAGAATTTAATGTTAAATATTGATTTTAGAAAATTACAATTAAAAAGTAGATTTTTTTTTGAAGAAACTACTATCATATATAGATATAAAAAAAGTACCAAAAAAGCGACACACGAGAATCGATTTTAAGCCGTTTTAATTTTTTAGCTATATAATTTGTTGTCTATAAAATAAGGCAAATATAGATAAATGGATACTTTGGAGATTTTTGAAAAATTTTCATACAATTTAATATATAAAAATAAAAAATATATAATAAGAAAAAATTGTAGATATAAATTTAAAAATATAATAAGTAAAATAATTATAGTAATGAAATTTATGTGTAAAATAAAAAATGTCTTAAAACTGATTTTAATAAGGCATAAGAATATTAATATAACAGTAATACAATCAACTTATAATAATAATGAATATAATATAGATATAATAAGAAAATAAAGATATATAAATGAATATTAATATGCATAGAACAGCTAAAAGCCTTGAATTAGTAGAAGTAGAGGTTTATGGCTGTTTTATATTATGCTCCTATCTCTTTTTGCACAAAAGTTTCATTTTGTGCAATGTTTTGCATCAAATAATATAGACATATTTGTCTATGCCCTACACTATTTCTATTATTTTTTAAGTTTTTGATTTGCATGTGTCTAAATTCAATATAGTGTTTAATTCTTCTTCTCTACTTCGAAATCTAAATTAAAAATATAAAAAGTTTATATTTTTTTATCTTTTTTTACCTTTTTATTTTATTCTAATATTAGTATGTTAAAATTAATATGAGGTGATTTTATGATTGTTTTTTTATTGATAATTATAATAATAATTTTAATTATAAAAATAAATAAAAAAGATCAAGATAATACAAATAATGTAAAAAATTATGATGATAACAATAGAGTAGAAATATCTAATAATGACTCCCCTATTTCGTATAAAAAGTATTATAAACCTAAAATATACATTACTACTTTAAATGAAATGAAATTTTATAATGTTTTATTAGAAATTGCAAAAGAGCTTGATTACATACTTTTTTCACAAGTATCCTTATATAATATTGTATCAATGCAAAATAACTTAGATTATAGTACTCATACAAAATATTTTAATAAAATAGCTTCTAAAAGTATTGATTTTGTTTTAGTTGATAAAAAATGCAGAATAAAATTATGTATTGAATTAGACGATAGCACTCATAAAAAGCAAAGTAGAATTCAACGAGATAAGTTTATTAATGAATTATTTAAAGACTTAGAAATCGATTTATTAAGATATCCTGTATATAATGTTTATTATAAAGATACATTAAAAAGAAAAATACAAGAAAATATTAAAGATCATTATTATCAAAAATAAAGAATTTTATTAGCATAAAAAGTAATTAGAAATACTTTTTGCTAATAAAATTCTTATTAATTTTGTTAAAATGTAATTGCATTTATCTTCTTAATAAATTTCAATGATAATGAAATACTTTATTTAAATCTTTTTAAGAACAAATCTATTTTATCTATAAATTCATCATTATTTTTTGTTTCTGTCATTAATTTTATAACTTGTTCTGTAACATCAGCAACAGGCATTGAATTCATTGCTTTTCTTAAAGCAAAAACAGTATCTTTTTCTTTTGGTGTTAATAGTAAATCTTCTCTTCTTGTACCAGATTTGTTAATATCAATAGCAGGAAATATTCTTCTTTCAGATAATTTTCTGTCTAAATGAACTTCCATGTTTCCTGTTCCTTTAAATTCTTCAAAAATAACATCATCCATTCTACTTCCAGTATCTATTAAGCCTGTGGCTAATATAGTAAGACTACCTCCATTTTCTATGTTTCTAGCTGCTCCAAAGAATTTTTTTGGTTTATGCAAAGCTGCTGGGTCAATACCTCCTGATAAAGTTCTTCCTGATGATGGTATTACAAGGTTATACGCTCTAGTTAGTCTTGTGATACTATCTAATAGTATTATAACATCTCTTCCGTGCTCTACTAATCTTTTTGCTCTTTCTAGTACCATTTCTGCAACTTTAACATGATGCTCAGGTAATTCATCAAATGTAGAGTGTATTACTTGTCCACTAATAGATCTTTTCATATCTGTTACTTCTTCTGGCCTTTCGTCTATTAATAAGACAATTAATTCTACTTCTGGATTATTTTTTGTTATGCTATTTGCAATTTTTTTCAAAAGAGTTGTTTTTCCAACTTTTGGTGGAGCAACAATCATTCCTCTTTGTCCTTTTCCTATTGGGCTAATTAAGTCTATTATTCTCATTGCATATTCATTTGGTGTGGTTTCTAATTTTAATTTTTGATTTGGAAAGATAGGAATTAATTCATCAAAAGATTTTCTTTTCATCGCTTTTTCAGGATGTTCCCCATTTACTTCTCCTACGAAAATTAAAGATGGGAATTTTTCTCCTTCACGGTATCGAGATATACCTTTAATCATATCTCCAGTGTCTAATTTAAATCTTCTAATTTGAACCATTGAAATATAAACATCTTTTGGTGTTGATAAAAAATTTTCTCCTCTTAAAAATCCATATCCATCTGGTAAAATGTCTAAGATTCCTTCTACAATTTCGTCGCCTTCATTTGTTAGTTTATAGTCAATTATATGATTTCCGTTTTCATCATATTGAGGTTGTGTACTTTTTTCTTCGTCAGAGATATTATTA
>CAJFQT010000161.1 GCA_904419095.1 uncultured Clostridia bacterium
AAATGTAGTCAGCGGTTCAGCAAAAGGAGTTGTTATAAAAACAGCAGATGATACATACTTAGCAAAAGTTGCACACACACTTAATAGAAAACCAGAAACTGCATTTCAAAAAGCAATAAAGAACATAAGTAAATTATTAATTAAATTTATGTTAGTAATGATACCATTAGTATTTATATTAAATGTATGGAAACACGACATAATAACAGCATTTACGTTTGCAGTAGCAATTGCAATAGGTATTACACCACTATTATTACCAGTAATATTATCTTCAAGCCTATCAAAAGGTGCTGTTCGTATGTCAAAAAAGAAAACCATTGTAAAATCTTTAGATTCAATACAAAGCTTCGGAGCAATGAATGTTTTATGTACAGACAAAACAGGGACACTAACAGAAGATAAAATCGTACTAGAAAAATATTTAAACATAAGAGGAGAAGAGGACATACGTATTTTAAAGCATTCATTTTTGAACTCATATTTCCAAACAGGATTAAAAGGAAATATAGATGAAGCAGTCATAAAAAGAGGATTAGAAAACAATATGGCAGAATATCAAGAAAAATATCAAAAAATAGATGAACTACCATTTGATTTCTCACGTAGAAGACTATCTGTTGCAGTAACAGACGGACAAAAAAAGCAACTTATAACAAAAGGAGCAGTAGAAGAAATTTTAAGTATCTGCACAATGGCAGATTATAAAGGACAAATATCACCAATAACAAAAGAAATTAAAGAGAATGTTTTAAGAATAAGTAAAGAACTAAATAAACAAGGAATGAGGGTAATAGCAGTATGTCAAAAAAATGACACAACAGACAAAACAGATTATACAATTGAAGATGAGAAGAACATGATATTATTAGGTTTTATAGGATTTTTAGACCCTCCAAAAGAAAGTGCTAAAATATCAATAGAAAAACTAAATAGAGCACATATAAAAGTAATGGTTCTAACAGGAGATAATAGAGAAGTAACAAAAGCAATATGTAGTAAAGTAGGAATTCCAACTAAAAAAATAGTAGAAGGAAGCGAAATTGATAAAATACAAGATATAGCACTTGCACGATTACTAAAAAAGAATAACATATTTGTAAAGCTATCACCAATTCAAAAAGCAAGAATAGTGCGTGTATTAAAAGAACAAGGTAATGTAGTAGGATATATGGGTGATGGAATAAATGATGCACCATCATTAACTAACTCAGATGTAGGAATTTCTGTTGACACAGCAGTAGATATAGCCAAAGAATCCGCAGATATAATTTTACTAGAAAAAGATTTAAAAGTATTAGCAGAAGGAGTAAGAGAGGGAAGACGTTCATTTGCAAATTTAATGAAATACATAAAAATGGCAATAAGCTTTAACTTTGCAGAAGCAACATCAGTAATAATAGCAAGTGTGTTTTTACCATTTTTACCAATAACACCTGTACAGTTATTAGTACAAGGATTATTATATGACTTTGGACAATTCACATTACCATTTGATAATGTAGATGAAGAATATCTACAAAGACCTCAAAAATTAAGCATAAAAAGTTTAAAACAATTTATGCTTTTTATGGGACCAGTAAGTTCAATATTAGATATAGTAATATTCATATGTTTATGGTTTGTTTTTGGAGTAAGAGAAGCAACACTTTTCCAAACAATATGGTTTGCTTATGGAAATGTAGAGAATTTATTTGGAATGCATATGATAAGAACCGCTAAAATACCATTTGTACAAAGTAATGCAAGTAAAATGGTTTATGCATCTTCTATATTACTTGCAATTGTAACTGTTGTTTTACCATATACATTTTTAGGTGAAATGATTGGTTTAGTAGCAATACCATTTAAATTTTTGCCTCTTATTATTGGAATGCCAATTGTATTTTGCATTATATCTTTATTTGCTAAGAAATTTTATATTAAAAAATATGGAGAATGGATTTAGAAAAAATTGAATATATGTTGAAAAAAAGACAAAAATAATGTATGATATCAAAAGATAGAGGTGAGATATGAAATCAAATTTTTTTAAATATCTATTTATTATATTTGTAATAGGTATAATGATATTTGCAATATTTAAAATAAAATCAGACGAGAAAGAAACCGAAAATAATCAAGTTCAAAGTGAAGAACAACAAAAAAATACTGAAATAATAGTTGGAGTTGCGTCTTTTGATAGTATGAATCCAATAATAAGTACAAATAAAAACGTACAAGATATATCAAGATTAATATATGAACCACTATTAACTTTAACAGCAGATTATAAAATAGAAAACTGTCTTGCCAAAGAATGGGCAAAACAAAATGCTACAACATATATTATAAAATTAAAAGAAAACGTAAGATGGTCAGATGGAGAAAAATTTATTGCAGATGATGTAAAATTTACAATTGATAGACTAAAAGAAATAAATTCAATATATACTTCAAATGTTGCACATATTATAGCTGTAGATATAGTAGATGATTATACAGTACAAATTACCTTAGACCAAGAAGTTCCGTTTTTTGAATATAATTTAACATTTCCAATAATGAGCAATCAATATTATTTAGACAAAGAGTTTAACGCAGATATTGTACCGATAGGAACAGGAATGTATAAAGTTTCAGAAGTACAGTCATCAGCAATAATATTAACGCAAAATCAAAACTGGTGGAATAAAGATACTAGCCTAACGCTAACAAAAATTACAATAAACTTATATTCTTCAATGGGAGAATTATATAACAGTTTTAAATCAGGAAATATTGATATAATATCTACTCAAAATAGTGGAGTTCAAGATTATATTGGAACAATAGGATAT
>CAJFQT010000162.1 GCA_904419095.1 uncultured Clostridia bacterium
TGTTGTAATGCTGGAGATTTTGATTTTGTTACTCCTGTTTGTCTTCCTTTTCTTACTAATTGATTAATTGTTGGCACTTAAATTTCACCTCCTGTTTTTGTTATTTTTAAATTAAATAAACTGTTACGGAATTGCATATTACGTGCAATTTTGTAACAGTTTATATTTTACCATTTTTTAGGCAGGTTGTCAATAAAATCAAAGTAAAATTTTTGCTTTATAATTTTATTATCTACCATCTCCACCGTTTTCTGTTCTTGCTTGTCTCAAAGCTTCTGCTTTTGCATTCTCCTGTTTTATTTGTTCTGGTGTTTTATTTTTATCAGGGTCTGGTGCCATTTTGTATCCCTCTAATCTTTTTAATAATTCATTTTCATGTGGTACTTCAGGAGTTGGAGCACTTAATTTTTTCTGTTTTCTATCTTTTAGATATCTTATGATAGGATTTTTAGTATATGTTCCGATTGAATAAGTGTAGTTAGATGTTTTATCTGCCATATCATTAATATAATCTTTTTGTTTTCTCGACATTTCTCCTCTTAAAAATTTACTTATAATCGGAATATTAATTTTTGCTAAATCTGATTTATCATAAGTTATATCCATTGCTTTTACTTTCTTATTTTTTAATGTTGATTCTACATATCCAACTATTGCAGCTTTAATCATAGTGTTTCTTTCTTTTTTCTGTTTCTCTTCTAATAATTCATTTTGCGTATTTTCTGCTCTCATGCAATATAATCCGCTTACAATTGAATCATCAAATAATTCTAGATTATCTTTTATTTTCTTTTTCATTGAATCATCTATTTGAAAATTATCCCATCTATCTGAATTTATTTTTTCATTATATAAATCTTCTATAAATCTTAATTTTCTCTTATTGCTCATTTTATTTACATATTTTCTTAAAACTTTATTAGATACTTCTTGATTAAACTCTAGTTCTTTATGTTCAGTGTCTGTGTACTCTAATTTTAAATTTCTACCTATCTTTAATTTTATTTTACGTTCTTTGTCCGGTGTCGTTGGTGTTGATACTGGCGTTGTTGGTGTTGATACCGGTGTTGTTGGTGTTGATACTGGCGTTGTTGGTGTTGATACCGGTGTTGTTGGCGTTGATACTGGTGTTGTTGGTGTTGATACCGGTGTTGTTGGTGTTGATACTGGTGTTGTTGGTGTTGATACTGGCGTTGTTGGTGTTGATACCGGTGTTGTTGGCGTTGATACTGGTGTTGTTGGTGTTGATACCGGTGTTNNNNGTGTTGATACCGGTGTTGTTGGCGTTGATACTGGTGTTGTTGGTGTTGATACACTTTTCTCTGATACTTTATTCCATTCACTTATAAACCTATTCATATTTGTAAATGCCAAACTATCATATAATTTACTAAGTTCTATTTTTTCTTCTGTCAATTTTTCTGAATTACTTATATGTTCATTTATCATTTTTTCATATTCTTCTTGTTTTTTATGTAATCCTTCTAGAATGGATTCTTTAATAGATAATGAAATTTCTGTATCAGGTCTATTTTCTGTTGCTTCTATTTCTTTCTTCACAATATCTAGTTGTTTATTAATAACTTCTACATTTCTTTCACTAGTTTCTATTTTTGAATTTTTCTCATTAATTTTATTTTCAAGTTTTGTTTTAGCTATGTTTATTTTGCCTTTTACTTCTTCTTCAATTTCTTTGGCTTTACTTTCTTTTTCTTTTAATGCATTTAAGTTTTCTTCTGCTTGTCTTTCATATTTTCTTTTTAAGATAGCATCTTTTTCACCGTTTATTTGTTTATCTAGTTTTGCATTTTCTTTTTGAATTTCACTTATCTCATTTTTATATTGCCCAATAGTATTTTTATTGTCATTATATGCTCTTACTGCTATATTAATCTCATCATCAATATCAAAATAATCATAATATTTCATTTCCATTCCTCCTATTTTCCATATAATACTATTTTAACATAATTATTTTGAATTGTCTAGAGTTTTATGTATACTTTTGTATATTTCTCTGTTTTCTAGATATAATTTGTCATTTTTATAGATTTTTCCTGCTTCTTCATTAAATTTTATGGCTTTTTCTATATCTCCTATCCAATAGTAACAAACGCCTAAACATATATTAGAATAGTAAGTGTTATAAACTTCCACTTCACTTTCTAGTTCTAAAGCTTTTGTATACCAAAAAATTGCTTCATTATATTTTTTCTTTCTTAAAAAACTATCTGCAATTTTATTTAAACAGTCTTTTTTAGGAATTTGATTTTTTATGATTAACATTAGCGTTTCCCATTCTTTGTCATATTCTTCTATTTGTTTATAGCAGTCTGCAAGTTCTATTAATGCAGAATAAAGATACTCTTTTCTTTCTTCATAGTTATTTATGTATTTATTAATAAATTTGTTATATTGTATAATTGCTTCTGGGATTTGTTTTAAGAAGTATAGTTCTTTGGCATAACAATATTCTTGTCTGTCATCGAATTCTTCACCATTTTCTATCATGTTCTCAAATATTCTTAAATTTCTTGTTAAGTCTTTAACTTCTTTCTTGTTGTGTTTTACTGAAATATCTGTATCTTCTATTATTCCACTAGGTGTAATTACTTCATGAATTGGACTTTGCCATTTGTAATTATTTTCTCTTTTTAATATTCTCTCTCTTCTTTGAATTATTATAGGATTATCATTTTCATCGAAACTATATAAATATTTCATCGTATATACATCAACTGTGCCATCCATTTCATTTTTCATTTTTTTGAATTTTATTCTATCCTCTTCTAGTAGTATATCATCAGCATCTAGCCAAAATATATAATCTTTTGTTGCTTTAGAAAATGAATAGTTTCTGGCTTTTGAGAAGTCATCTACCCATTCAAAATCATATATTTTGTCGGTATATTTTTTTACTATTTCTTTTGTTTTGTCAGTTGAACCTGTGTCTACAATTATTATTTCGTCCACTAAATCCTTAATACTATCTAGGCAGTTTCCTATATTATCTTCTTCATTTTTTACTATCATACATAATGATATTGTTTTCATTTATATCACCTAATTTTTGAATTTTACTATATTATATATTAAGAATGACTTATGTATTGATCCTATAATTATTCATCTGATTTCTAATTAACTCTTAATATATTCAAAAAAGCTTTTTTATTTAAAGTTCTCCAATTAATGTATTAATCTCCATTTTCCCCTTCTTTCTTATTTTCTATAAATATTTTTTGTTAATATTTAACTTGTCTTTATTTCTCTACATATCTATCTAATTTAATTTTATCAATAAAAAAGTATGTTATCAATTATGTAACATACTTTTAATATTATTTTAATCTCTTTGTAATATTACTTCTTAAAAGTTAAAAATTTTCTAAACTTCTCTCAGCCATTTTTTCATATCTTTTTCTTTTATCCCTAACTTTTTCGCCTTCCAATTCAGGAAGTATTCCAAAATTTGCATTCATTGGTTGAAATTTGGAATTAGGTGTGGATATATATTTAGCTAGACTTCCTATTACTGTATTTTCAGAGAATATTATTTTTTGTGAATCGTTCTTGTTTAATTTGTTCGTTTCTATACTTTGTTTTTTATTTGTTTCTTTTTCTTCTTCTTCTTTATTTATTTTGTTAAATTCTCTTACTGCATTAAGTCCTGCAACCATCCCTGATGAAATTGATTCAACATATCCTTCTACTCCTGTGATTTGTCCTGCAAAATATATTGGTCGTTTTGAGTTTTTTAGTCTGTATGTTTCATCTAGCAATTCTGTTGAGTTTATATATGTGTTTCTGTGCATTACTCCATATTTTACAAATTCTGCATTTTCTAATCCTGGTAACATTCCAAATACTCTTTTTTGTTCTCCAAATTTTAAGTTTGTTTGGAATCCTACTAGGTTATATATGCTTGCTTGTTTGTCATCTTGCCTTAGTTGTACTATTGCATATGGTCTTTTTCCTGTTCTTGGGTCATCAAATCCTACTGGTTTTAGTGGTCCAAATCTTAGTGTGTCTATTCCTCTTTTTGCCATTATTTCA
>CAJFQT010000163.1 GCA_904419095.1 uncultured Clostridia bacterium
AGTAACCCAGAAAAAGTAAAACAAGAATTAATGCAATATGAATTAGTACCAGAAGAATGGGGAGGAGACACAATATGTGTACCAATATCTGCCAAAAACAACATAAACATAGACCAATTACTAGAAATGGTACTATTAGAAGCAGACGTCCTAGAATTGAAAGCAAATCCTAACAAACAAGCAAAAGGAGTAGTAATAGAAGCAAGACTAGATAAATCAAAAGGAGCAATAGCATCAATGCTTGTACAAAGAGGAAAATTAGATGTAGGAGACACAATAATTGTTGGTTCATCAATAGGAAGAATCAGAAGTATGATAAATGACAAAGGAAAGAAAGTAAAATCAGCAGGACCATCAATGCCGGTAGAAATAATGGGACTAACAGAAGTACCAGAAGCAGGAGACATATTCTATGAAGTAAAAGACGAAAAAACAGCAAAACATCTAATCGAAAAGAGAAAACGTCAAGCAAGAGAAAAATCAATTAACAATACAACAAAAGTAACATTAGACAACTTATTTAGCCAAATGGAAGAAGGAAACTTAAAAGTATTAAACCTAATAGTAAAAGCAGACGTACAAGGATCAGTAGAAGCAGTAAAACAATCACTAGAAAAATTATCAAATGAAGAAGTAAAAGTAAAAGTAATACACAGTGCTGCAGGAGCAATAACAGAATCAGACGTAATGCTTGCAAAAGTATCAAATGCAATAATAATAGGATTTAACGTAAGACCAATTCCATCAGCAAAAGAAATGGCAGAAAGAGACGAAGTAGAAATAAAACAATACTCTATAATCTATCAAGTAATAGAAGACGTAGAATCAGCGATGAAAGGAATGCTAGATCCAAAATACCAAGAAAAAATAATAGGAAATGCAGAAGTAAGGCAAACATTCAGAATATCAAATGTAGGAACAATAGCAGGAGCATATGTACTATCAGGAAAAGTAGAAAGAAATGCAGGAGTAAGAATAATAAGAGACAATGTAGTAATACACGACGGAAAACTAGCAACACTAAAAAGATTCAAAGACGACGTAAAAGAAGTAACAAAAGGATTTGAATGTGGAATGCAAATAGAAAATTACAATGACATCAAAGAAGGAGACCAAATAGAAGTATATGTGATGGAAGAAATTAAAAGATAGGGATTAAGGGACGGTCCTAAAAATCCCTTCTAGGAGGGATTTTGGGGACGGACCTTAAAAAAATTTTTGAGTTTGGAAACAATTTTTCACTTTTGAAATAAAAATTTGAACATAAATTCTCAATTACAAAAGATATTCTCATCAAAGAAATGAAAAATGAGACCAACACCCAGAAATAATAAAATTTTAACAGACAGGAGTTGAAAAAATGCCAAATAAGAATAATAACAGAATAGGTAGAATAGATGAAGAATACAGAAAAGAATTAAGTCAAATTATAGGCTACGAATTAAAAAATCCTAACATAACAGGTTTAATTAGTGTAACAAAAGTAAAAGTTACAACAGACTTAAAATATGCAAAAGTATATGTAAGCATAATGAATTCTAAAAACATTAAAGAAACAATGGAAGGACTAAAAAAATCATCAGGATTTATTAGATCAGAACTTGCTAAAAGAATAAATTTGAGAAATACTCCAGAATTAACATTTGAAATAGATGACTCAATAGAATATGGAGCTAAAATTGACTCAATATTAAAGGAAATAATGCCAGAGAAAGAAAAACAAGACCAAGATAAAGAATAAGTAAAGAATTAGGAGTTGAAATTTATGACATTAGACAATATTTTAGAGGAAATTAAAAATGCAGAAAATATTCTAATATTAACACATGAATCACCAGATGGAGATGCAATCGGAAGTTCTCTTGCAATGAATTTAGCGTTAAAACAGATAGGTAAAAATCCAGATGTTATAATAAGAGATTTTCCAAGAACATTTATGTTTCTACCAGGAAGTAAAGATGTAAAAGAAGAAGCAAGCAAAGACAATTATGATTTAATAATAGCACTTGATTGTGCAGATTTAAAAAGATTAGTTGGAAAAGAATATGTAGAAAAAACAAATAAAGTTATAAATATAGACCATCATGGAAGCAATGTTATGTATGGAGATATAAACTTTATAAATCCTGTTGCACCAGCATGCTGTGAAATTTTAGTAGGAATGCTTGAGTATTTCGATATTTCAATTAATATAGAAATTGGAACTTGTATTCTAGCTGGGATTATAACAGATACAGGAGGATTTAAATATTCAAGTGTAACAGCAGAGACATTTGAATTTACAGCAGAACTTTTAAGAAAAGGAGTAAATGTTTCTGATATATATACAAAAGTTTTAGAAACAAGAACCAAAGGTAACTTTGAACTCCTAAGAAGAAGTATGGATAGATTAGAATTACTAGAAGATGGAAAAGTAGCATTTACATATATAACAAAAAAAGACGAAGAAGAAGTAAATGCTGAGCCAGGAGACCATGAGGGAATTGTCGAAAATGGAAGAAGTATAGAAGGGGTAAAAGTTTCTATATTTATAAGACAAAAGGATGAAGAAAATAGCTATAAAGTTTCAATGCGTTCAAATGGAAGTGTAAATGTATCAGATATATGCTATATATTTGGCGGTGGAGGACATCCAAATGCCGCTGGAGCTTTAGTACAAGGAAATGTGAATGAAGTCAAGGAAAAGCTATTGAAAGAAGTAAGAAAAGTAATTTAAAATTTTACAAATAAATTAAGTAAAA
>CAJFQT010000164.1 GCA_904419095.1 uncultured Clostridia bacterium
AAAAGCAATCCTTTTTAATCAATTAAATCCTTTTAAATAGCATTTAACTGGTAATTAGAAGTTACTTTTTCTAAATATATTTTACTTTTTCAATTGACCTTTTTATTTTATTGAAATTTTAAAGTATCATTTAATGTATCATTTATAGTATCTTAAAGTATCATTACAAATGATTGCTCTAAATAGGCTATTACTCTAGCATTTTGTCTCTATATCATTTCCGGACATTAAGCATTTAGGTGTATGATTTCCTACTATATGCCCCTCATCAATCATTTGTTTAACCACTTCTGATTGTGTATTCAAATAATGAGCTGTTATAAAAAATGTAGCCTTAACATTTTCTTCTTTCAAAGTCTGTAAAATTTGTTTTGTATATCCAGCCTCATATCCCTCATCAAAAGTCAAATAGATATATTTCTTTTCACTATTCCCCATAGCTATACCTTTATTTTCTTCTAATATTCGTCTATTTTCTTTTCCTAAATCAGGTTGCTCATGATTATCATTTCTTTTTATTCCCCATCCTATTTTTTTATTACTTAAATTTGAACTATTAACAGATATACTTTCTTCATTCTCTAAATTAATCTTTACTAAACTAAAACCAAAAATTAAAATTGCTATTACAATTATCACTATTATTTTATTTTTTTTAATCATCTGACCACCCCTATTCTCTCTAATTTTATGAGAAAGAAAATTTATTATTACAAAAAAAATTTGAAAAAATTGTAAATTTAGTCTTGACATATTCATTTTTTTGAATTATATTGTAAAAGCATTTGGAAAAAAAAGGTAATTTAACTTTTTCTGTCGAAATATTTCATTTTTATCTTTTATGTCTTATAATGTTGTTATTATTCTTAGGAGGATTTTTTATATGTTTCATTTTGTTGTTTGCGATGATAATCAAGTAATCTTACAAAAATTAGCTAGCACCCTTGAAAATATATTTACAAAACATAACTTCGATGCTACCGTTAGTTTTCAAACTGACAATGTAGACAAACTTTTAGAATATGTTGATTCTAACAAAATCGATGTGCTTTTTTTAGACATCAATTTAAAATCTAACAAAACCGGTCTTGAGATTGCAGAAATCATTCGCAAAAAAAATAAAAATCTTTATTTAATTTTCACCACAGGTCATTTAGAATATGCTATGCTTGCATATAAATATAAAACCTTTGACTATATAGCAAAGCCTTTTAATTATGAAAGGCTTGAAGATACTGTCGTGCGTTTATTTGACGACATAAAAGGTCTGCCAAAAAAATATTTAAAAATAGATAACAAGAATACTATTATTGATGAAGATGAAATTGAATTCATAAAAAGAGATGGTATGAAGGTTGTCTTTCATACCACTTTTAATGACTACTCGATATACAGCTCGTTTAATAAATTAGAGGACTCTTTGCCTAATAATTTTGTACGCTGCCACAAATCTTATGTTATAAATGTTAACAAAATAAAAAATGTAGATTTTGTTGAAAGTAAAATATATTTTGAAAGTGGTAGCACATGCGATATAGGTCCGAAATATAAAAAAAGTTTAATTGGGGTGTTTAATAGTTATGGAATTCTTTAAAAATATTAATAAAAAAACAAAAATCTTTATCATTTTAAATATAGTAATAGGAATAATTTATCTTATTTTTCAAATCTTAATTACAAGTCAATATATGAAATCAGTACCTTTGTCACTTACTTTTTTTGATTTTTTAATTTTATTTTCTTATTTTTTCATTAGTCTTTTTTGCCTAAAAAAACTTGTCGCTTTAAACACAGTACATGAAAAATTACAAAAATCAGAAGATTACAACAAATCTCTAAAAGATATGAACGATAATTTTAGATGTTTTAAACATGATTACAATAATACTGTAACAACAATAAGCGGTTATCTTCAAAATAATGATTTAAGTGGACTAAAAACATATTTTAATAAACTTGAAAACGACTGTATAGCAGTAAATACTCTTGGAACATTAGACCCAAATGTTATAAACAATCCAGGTATATATCATCTAATTAGCTCAAAATATTATCAAGCAATTGATGATGGAATACAAGTTTCAATATCGTTTTTCCTAGACCTAAATGAACTAAATATGGACATTTATGAATTTGCAAAAATTTTAGGAATCTTACTTGATAACGCAATAGAAGCTGCCCGTGAAAGCGAAGAAAAACTAATCAATCTAACATTTAGAAGAGAACACAACAAACATAGAGATATAGTTCTAATAGAAAACTCTTACTTAAACAAAGATATAAATATAGATGAAATCTATCAAAAAGGATTCTCTGAAAAAGAAAATCATACTGGTCTAGGACTTTGGGAAATACACAAATATTTATCAAGAAACACTAATCTTAATTTATATACATCAAAAAATCATGACTTTTTCTCCCAACAACTAGAAATTTATTTCTAATTCACTATTACTGACATATCAAATAAAATGTATGCTTCTTTATTTGCAGATATTTAAATATTCTTCTTTTCTAAAGACTAATACACTAACTAATAAAAAAGCAAAACTTAAGATATATATAATTTAAAAAAATAAATAAAATAATTCATTTGAGAATTTTTTATATTAATATTTTAAAACTATATATATCTTAAGTTCTAACAATAACTTTTAATTTATTCAATTTCATTCAATTTTTTCAAAATACACCATGTTCCATTCTTCTCTGGAAAACTATGAAAAATCATTTTTT
>CAJFQT010000165.1 GCA_904419095.1 uncultured Clostridia bacterium
ATTCATACAGCTCTACTCTTGACTCAGCATCCCCGGAATACCAAACGACGATTTCTCCTGACACATTAAGAGGGGACGAGGTGTCCGCAGCCTGTTCTCCGCCATTAGTATTAGAAGAATTTTCCTCAGCCGGCGCCGGCGCCGCCGTAGGCTCGCTTACCTGAGAACATGCAGTCAAAAGCGATACTGCCATTGCTCCTATCCATATAAATGTTCTTTTTTTCATTCAAATCCTCCTTTTTATGTTTATTCCGTACCCGTAACGTTCTCCTTGGTGTTTATCCTTGTTGAAGGCGTTTAATGAATTCATCAAGTCCTCTCTTTGATCTCCATTATATTTAAATATTGTCCAAAAACAATCCACAAACCAGCGATTATTTGTACAAATCGACTTTATTTTAGCTGTGAAGGGCTGGATCCCATGAGCTTTTTGTACAAACGGCTAAAATAGTAAATATCTGTGATTCCCACAGCGGCTGCGGCTTCATTTACCCGGTAATTGCCGCTTAAAAGCAAATCTTTCGCGTGCGATATTTTTATATAGTTTTGGTACTGTTTTTTTGCCTAGCATAAATAAATCTGATATTGGTAATGGCCACATTTTTGTTGGTATTTCTTCTTCCCATAATGTATGAACTCTGTCTGGTTTTGTAAAGTCTGATGCCATTTTGGCTAGTAATTTGTTGTGTGCAACTCCTACATTTACTGTAAATCCTAGTTCTTCTTTTACTCTTTTATTTATTTCCTTTCCTTTGTTTAATAATGTATCGTTCATTAAATAATGTGTCATGTCTAAAAAACATTCGTCTATGCTAAATCTTTCTATTTTGTCTGTGTATTCTAATAATAGGTTGTATAGTTTGTTTGAATTTTCTCTATATACTTGAAAATTGGATGAGAATATTTGTAGGCCTGGGCATTTTATTTTTGCTTGATATATTGTTTCTGCTGTTTTTATCCCACATTCTTTTGCTTTCATACTTTTTGCAAGTACTATTCCTGATCTTTTACTTTCGTCTCCACCTATTATTGCTGGTATTTCTCTTATATCTATTTTACTTCCTTTTTTTAGCATGTCTATTGCTGTCCAACTTAAGAATGCATTATTTACATCTACATGCAGTATTTGACGTTCCATATTATCACCGATTTTATTATAGAATATTTGTTTGCGTTTGTCAATTACTTATTATTTTTAGTTTTAATCTCCTAATTTTCTTTTTTGAGCCATATATGCAAATTTTGCTATTATGTTTGTTGGAATTATTTTTGCTCCTATTTTTGCTATTTTTACATCTAGTCCTGGAACAATGTAGAACTTGCCTTTTTCTAATTTTTTTATTGCATATTTTGCGACTTTCATACTGTTTGCTTCTCTTAAATTGAATTTTACATTTGCTACTTTGTTGAAGTTTGTTTCTACTGGTCCTGGACATAAAATACTTATTTGTACTTTTGATTTTTCTTTTTTTAGCTCTTCTCTAATTGCTTCTGATAGTTTTACTACATAATTTTTACTTGCATAATATGTAGCCATTAATGGTCCTGGCATAAATCCTGCTATTGATGCTACATTCAATATTTTACCTTGATTTTTGGCTTTCATATCTATTAGGTATAGTTTTGTTAAAATGTGATATGCTATTATGTTTGTTTCTATCATTTTGATTTCTTTTTCTAAGTTTGTTTTGGTGAAGTTTCCACAATCCCCAAATCCTGCATTGTTTATTAGTATGTCTATGTCTTTTACTTGTTTGTGTAAATCTTTACAGTTTTCTTCTGAGCTTAAGTCCATTGATATTATTTCTGTTTTTGTTATTTTTTCTAATTCTTTTTTTGTTTCTTCTAATTTTTTCTCGTCTCTTGCTACTAATGTTAGTTCATATCCTTTTTGTGCTAGTATTCTTGCCATATCTTTTCCTATTCCTGATGATGCTCCTGTTATTAGTGCTTTCAATGTTTATCACCTCTTTTTTTATTATTTCTTTTTTTGGATTATTTTATTACTTTTTTTGTTTTTGGTCAAACTTTATTAAGTCTTAAGGTATTTGTAAGTATCTTATTTTTGTTTTATGTATATTTTATAATAGCAAAAAAAGAGAGGTATGCCTATGATTCATTTTAATATCGAAAAGCTATTAAAAGATAAGAAAAAATCAAAGTATTGGCTTTGTCAGAATATGAATATTACTAGTCATAATCTAAATCGAGTTATTAAAGGTGAGACTACTTCAATTTCTTTTAAATATTTAGAAGATTTGTGTAAGTATTTAGAATGTTCTTTGGATGAATTGATTTATTTTGATAAAGATGCTTAAAATTATTTGACACCTATTTTTAGGTGTTTTTTTCGTATTATTTTTGTTTTTTTGTTCATAATTTTAGTATAGTAAATTTGATATAAATTGCGTTTAGGGTATTTACAAATATCTTATTTGTGTGTATACTTTTTATATACAAAGGAGGAGATTTTTTTGAGTAAATATACTTTAATTAATAAAAATAAGCGGAATAACTTTAATTGCTCTAGTGATTACAATAATTGTTCTACTAATTTTAGCAGGAGTAACTATTTCAGCTCTTAGTGGAGATAATGGTATTTTGACAAATGCAACTAAGGCTAAAGAGCAAACTGAAATTTCAAATGAAAAAGATGCTGTTAATTTAGCTGTTGGTGGAGCTTTAGCTGAAGATGAAGGAAATAGTATAACTTATGATAATTTAGCAAAAGAA
>CAJFQT010000166.1 GCA_904419095.1 uncultured Clostridia bacterium
TTATTTCTGGCATTTTTGTCTTACTTTTTTCAAATAGTCTTTCTGGTGCTCCCATAATAATTGTTCCCATATTCTCAAAAGAAATAGCACTCCACTTTCTTTCTGACGAAAATGGTATCTTTTCTATTGTGTTATACAAAACATCTCCTTTAAAATATGCTTTCATAGCTTTAAATGTTGCATTATTGTCTTCCATACCATTTACAAAAGCCACCATCATCTCATGGAAAGATTTTGGTAATATGGATTCATTATACATTTTTACTTCTGATACTTTCATTTTTCCAGTTGTAATAGTTCCTGTTTTATCTAAACAAATAGTATCTATATGTGCTAAAGATTCTATACTATATAATTCTTGTACAAGTACTTGTTTTTTTGCTAATTTAATAACTCCTGATTCTAATGAAATAGTAATTAATAAGATTAAACCTTTAGGTAACATTCCGAAGTAATGCTGCCGATGTTGCAATAACAGCCTGTGTAATATCTGTTTGTCTAGTTATATATGCTTGTACAAATAAAATAATTCCAAATGGAATAATTACAAAACTTGTAAATTTTGTTACTTTTTTCATAGAATTAATAAGTTCTGAATTGTTTGCTTTCTGTTTTTTTGCCGAACTAATAATTCTATTTGCAAAATTATTTTCCCCTACTTTTACTATTTTTGCATAACATCTTCCACTAACAACATAGCTTCCTGAAAGTAATGTATCTTTCTCACTTTTTAAAATTAAATCTGATTCTCCTGTAAGTAGAGCTTCATTGACTTCTATTTCTCCTCTGATAATTTGTGCATCTGATGGAATTTGGTCTCCTTGTGCCAAAACAATTACGTCACCTAGCACAATTTCTTCTACTTCTATTTTTTTCTCTTTTCCATTCCTAATTACTGTTGCTTTAGCTGTATTTAGTATTGATAATTTTTTCACTAAATTTTTTCCATGTATTTCTTGTATAATACCAATTAAAACATTTACTGCAATAATTAAGAAAAAGAATACATTTGTATATGCTTTTACTGAAATTAATGCAATAGCAATAATCAAATTATACAAATTAAATAATGTAAAAACATTATCAGCTATAATCTTCCAATTCGATTTTAAATTGTCTTTTGGAAGTTTATTAATATTTCCTTTTTGCATTTGTTCTTCTACTTCTTTGTTTGATAGTCCTTTTATTTTGTCCATTTCTATCCTTCCTTTCTTTTATCATAAGTCTCAACATCTATTACACGATTTAAAAACAAAAAAGTTGGAAAAATTTTAAAAAAATATTTAAAGTCATCTATACTAGATGACCTCTAATTCTATTCTTCATTTTTTTGCTGATGTCCACATTTAGCACAATACTTGTCATTAGTATTAATAACAGAACCGCAAACATTACATGTTTCGTTTAATTTTGTACCACAATATATACAATAAATATTATTTTTATCTTGCGATGCACCACATTTAAAACATGTTTTTTGATTTTGCTTATAAATAATATATATAATAACTCCTGCTATATTTGTAATTAATGTAATTCCTCCCCACAAATACGGATTTAATTTTGATTTTAGTGCATTTTGATAAATATATATAGCAAGCAATACCCAATATAACATAAAGAAAAACATCATAATTGCTAGCGTTACTTTTATATAAGTTTTTCCATTTTGAACTGGTTTTATTTCATTGATAAAATATATTTTTTCTCCTGTATCCTGATTTGCTACATAACTTAATAAATAAACTTGTTTACTATTAAAATTAGATTCATAAAAGATTTGATCCTCAGATTCCTTTTGAATTTCTGTATCAAAATTTGATAATACTGTATTTATTATAAGTTCTTTATTTGTTGTTAATCTAAAAATAGCTGTGTCATCATTAGGAATTACAAAGTAATCACTAGACATATTATCGGCTTTTGTTAAAGTAAATTCATTTTGAAGTGCAAACTTTGAATTTTTACTACTATAAATGATTCTATTTTCTTTATCCAATATTAAAACATCTACAACATCTTCTGAATTATCTGACAATATTTTTATTTCTTCTTTTATGTTCTCTAAATTATTCTTACTACTTTGTAATTCTTCACCAATCATATGATAATTATATATAAAAGCTATCTTATCATGAAATACATTTCCTATAAACAAAATCAAGCTAATTCCTACCAATATGGCAATGATTATATACACACAAACAACCTTTTTAAATTGTATCTTTTTTATAAAATTATTCATAACATTCACCTCTTGCATTTCCTTTTAAGGTTATTGGTAACATTATTAGTATTGCAAGTGATATCACACTAATTACTCCCAAAACAAATTCCCAAACATTTACATTTAGCATAATTAATGTACTTGGTATAAATAATAATAACAATACGACTAATACAAATATTCTTTGCATATGTATTTCTCTTTCTTTTTGCTTTAATTCATAACATTTTTTATCGATAGTTGGTTCTAAATTTAATAACATGTTCTGTAAATTTTTATCCATACATGTTACCTCCTCTTTTTATTCTTTTTTCTAGTTTCTTCTTTCCTTCGTGTATTCTACTTTTAATGGTCATTGGTTTTGTTCCCATTTTTTCAGCTATTTCTTTTAAAGAATATTCTTCTAAATATTTCAACTTTATTGCCTGAGCCTGTTCAAAAGGTAATGATTCTATTTCTTTTAAAATCATATCCAATT
>CAJFQT010000167.1 GCA_904419095.1 uncultured Clostridia bacterium
TTATTTTTCAATTGTATTTTTTCGTTAACTTTAATATCTTTCTAATGTTATAATGTTAAGGCTTAAAGTTCACTGTTTTATAATTCTAAAATATTATCTATTAGTGGATTGCATTCTCTTCCGTTTTCTTGTGCTCTTTTCTTTTTTTCTTGTATTATTAGTTTTACTATTTCATCAATATCTACTAACTCTCCTTTGTTTATTTTAGTTAGTAAACTTTTTTTATCATTGCTATTATATCTATTTTCTTTTTCAGGTTCAATACTATCTGCTATATATATGATTTTATCTAACTTTGTCATTTTTTCTTCTCCACCGGCTACATGATACGCAATAGCTTGTTTTATTCTATCGAATTTTTCAGGATTACTGTTTCTGTCAAATTCTTTTTCAAATATAATTGCTCCTGCTTTTCCATGTAAAGCATTAGGGAGTTGAAAAATTTCGAAATCATACATTAAAGTTTCATTTGATGCACATAGACTAAGCAATTCACTTTGAGTCATTGATTTACCTATATCATGTAAAAGTGCTGCAATTATGGTATCTTCTAATACTTCATCATTCTTTTGTGCGAGAATTTTAGCCATTTTTGCAACTCTGATTGAATGATATAGTCTTTCTTTGTTATTTTTTAAATATTTTTTTAAAATTTCTTTTGCATTGTCTATTGTAATATCCATTTTCTTTTCCTTTTTAATTTTTATATTCATTCTGTTTGTGTTTTTAAATTATATGTTATTTATTATCTTTTAACTCTTCTGTTTTAAATGTACTGTAACCTTCATAACTATAACTTGCATCTATTCCTTTCATATATACTTTTCTATCATTTATCTTTTCTGTTAATGCTTTCTGCAATAAATACTTGATTTCTATACTTTTTATAGGACTTCTTTCCATTGCTAATAAATAATCTTCTTTATCAATCTTACTCCAATCTATTACTTTTCCTATTTCTTTTTTTAAAATCATATCCAACCATATTCTTGTGCTTCGACCATTTCCTTCTCTAAAAGGATGTGCTATATTCATTTCAATGTATTTTTCTATAATTTCATCAAAGTTTGATTGTGGCATCATATCAATTTGTTTTAATGCTTCTTCTAAATACATTACTGATGCAAACCTAAAATTACTTTTTGAAATATTTTCTGTTCTAATTTTTCCTGCAAAATCATATATATCTTCAAATAAGAATTTATGAATTTGTGAAAGTCCATTAAAAGTGCCTACTTCAATTGTATTTAATTTTCCTGTTTCAAATAATTCTATTGCTTTTATTTTTGTTATTTTCTCTTCTGTTTTTGCAAGTTCAATTTCATCTTCTATTCCTAATTTGTTTTTTAATATCATATTTTTGCCTCCTTTTTTTGAACTTTAGTACATTCTTAAAATTCAAAAAATCAGTTTTACTATATCATATTTCCTAAAATTTTTCTACAAATTATCAATAATAAATAAAAAAATAGAGCTAGAATTTCTAACTCTACTAAAATATGTTATTCTATGCGATTGTTATTTTATAATTCTTTTCTTCGGTAGATGCATTAGTATGTATTTGTATATCTTTTCTTCGATAAATAGATAAAACTAATGCTAAACACATTATATTAATTATTAATCCTGTTCCTCCATAAGATACAAAAGGTAATTCAAAGCTTGCTTCAATCCATAGATTTAGATTTTGTAAAACATTAAATATACTTTGTAGAATGAATAAGCATGAAATTCCTATTATTAATATCTTGCCGTAACTGTCTTTTACTTTTATAGAATTTATAATTAATTTTATGGAAATTAATATAATTGTTGCTACCAAGATAATTGAAGGTATCCACCCATAGTGTGCAAGTATAGAAATAAATGCTTCACTTGTTCCTTCATCAAATAATTCTATTGCATTGCTCATGTCTTCTGCTTCTCCGAATAAGTTTGCGGAATTTATTATTATTTTTCTATTTATTCCTTCCCAACCACTCCCAGCTGCATCTAATTCAGGTTTAAATGATATTAATATTTTTTCTGCTATATATGGTCCTGTTGTTATTGATGTAAGAAGTATTATTGTTAATATAAATGGTATTGCGAATAATTTTAAAATATTTTTTATTTTTTTCTCTCCACTTTTTAGTATTTTTACTGTTGCAACTATTAGATATGTCATTCCTAATACAAAAGCTGAAGTCAATGATGGAATTAAAAATAATAATAAAATAGAGAATAAACTTAAGATTATTATTTTTATTAAATTTATATCTATTATTATTTTTTTCTTATTGAAAATTTCTAATTCTACTTTGTTTTTTCCAACTTTTTCTATAAATCCTACAAAAGCTATTATGTATAATGGCATTGAGACTGTACTAACTGAAATTGTGATTATATTTCCTATATTTAGATGTGGTATGCCATTTATCTCGTAATTACCGAATTAAAGTATACATAATTAATGCTGATGCTATGATATAAATATAATTAGAATATTTTTTTATCTTTGTGTAATCTATAAAATAGATTATTGTTCCTAATATAATCCCTATGAAAATGCATATTAGTGTTTTTATAAAAAATGGTATTTCTCCTACTGAAAACAAATATGCTTTTGTTTTTATTATTGATACCATAAAAGTAAAACATAACAATATTAATACTAATATTATTAATTTATAATCCAATTTTGGTTTATGTATTTTG
>CAJFQT010000168.1 GCA_904419095.1 uncultured Clostridia bacterium
GTTATGATAAATGTACTATTTATGTTTTTGTGTTTAATTCTGTTATTCTACTTTTTTTTAAATAGTGTTATTTTTATTGCTTTTTTGTGTGTTTTGTAATAAAATAAGAGCATAATTTAGGTTTTTATGAGTGAAGAGTTATTTATGTATCACAATTTGTAAAAAACTTTTTTCGGATTGATTACTAAAATAGACAAATTATACAAAGGACAAGTAGTAAAATGTTGGCAAATAAGAAAAAGGTTATGAGGTGGTAAGGATGTTTCAAAATATAAATGATAGTGCAATAGATTCTAATGAGTTTGTGGAGAAGGATAAGAAGAGGAGTTTGAAGAATAGTGTTTTTGCTAATGTTTTTTCTGCTCAGTATATTCTTATTTATGTTGTTACTTTTATGATTTCTATTGTGGGTATAAATGAGAGTTTTGCTCCTTTTGGTATTAGTATGATTGCAGCGACTTTGGGTAATACTATTCCAATTTTGGGTGTTTTGGTTGCTGGTATTGTTGGGAGCAGTATTGGTTTTGGCGTTGAGGGCGCTTTGCAGTTTTTACTTATTTCATTGGTTTTGATTGTTTCTGTGTTTTTGTTTAGACCAAGATTGAATGAGGATGGTAAAAATGAGAAGATGAGACTTGCTAAAAATGTTTTTATTGCTTGTTTAGTTATTCAGCTTGCTAAGATTGGGATGACTGGTTTTACTTTATATGATGTTTTGTATGCTGTTTCGTTTTCAATGATTGCTGTTGTTTTTTATAAGATTTTTGTGAATTCAATTGTTGTTTTTCAGGATTTTAGAGAGAAAAGGGCTTTTACAATTGAGGAGATTCTTGGTGCTAGTTTGATTTTGGCAATTGCTGTTAGTTGTTTTGGGGAGTTTAGTGTTTTTAATTTTTCTATTAGGAATATTATTAGTATTTTTATTGTTTTGTTGCTTGGTTGGAAAAATGGTGTTTTGGTTGGCACTACTGCTGGTGTTACAATTGGTGTTACTTTAGGAGTAATTACATCTGCTGATCCAATGACAGTTGCAGCTTTTGCTATTTCTGGTATGGTTGCAGGTATTTTAAATAGATTTGGTAAAGTAGGAGTTATTATAGGCTTTTGCTTGGGAAATGTTGTTTTGGCATATGTTTCTAATGGTTATACAATAGAACTTATTCATTTTAAAGAAATTTTAATTGCATCTATTGGTTTGCTTGCAGTTCCTAAAAATATTAAGATTGATATTGAAGAGTTTATTGGTGGTTCAAGGATGTTACCAACATCACCAAGTGGAGCTTTGAATAGGAGTAAGGAGACTGCTGATAGATTAAATCAGGTTTCAGAGACTATTCAAGAAATGGCAAATGCATATAAGGAGAAAAAGCCTGAAATTTCTGATGAACAAACAAGTAATAAGCAAATATTTGTGACAGAATTATTGGATAACTTAAGAGGCTATGAGGCAAATATGCTGTATGATGATATTTCAGATGTTGATGGAAATATTGTAGATAATATATTTGGGTTTTTAATGGATAAGCAAGAGATTAAAAGAGCAGATCTGTTAAAGATTTTTGCTGATTGTAATAGTTATATAATTCAAGCTGATGATAAAAATATAAGTCCACATTTAGAAGAAAACATTGCTCAGATGGTTAGAGTTGTTAATATGTCGTATAAAATAAGTAAGTCTAAGTTTGTTTGGATGAAGAGATTACAAGAAAATAAGAATAATATGAAAAAGCAATTAGATGGAGTTTCAAAAGCAATATCAAATATTGCAGAAGATATTAAAAAAGATGCTAAAAATGAAGGAAAATATGAAAATGAAAAACAAACAATAATCTCACTTGCGAAACAGAAAGAAATAGAACTTTCAGAAGTTTTAATTAAAAAAGAAGATAGATTTTTAGTAGAACTTTATTTGAGTAATTTAGATGATATAGAAAATAATTATGTTCAAATTTTAGAAAAAATATTAACAGATGTGTTAAAAGAAAAAATTGTTTTTAATGAAGAAGCAAGTGTCGGAAATAGATTAAATTTCCTATCAGAAGATAAATATGTGATGGCAATAGGAATTGCTTCAACATCAAAGGATAAAACTCCTATTTCAGGTGATAGTATTTTAAATATTAGATTAAAAGATGGAAAGTATTTAGTTGCATTAAGTGATGGTATGGGTTCAGGAGAAAAAGCAAATCAAAGTAGTAATCAAGCTCTAAAAATGCTAGAAAACTTATTGTTATCAGGGTTTGATAAAGAGACATCAATAGACCTAATTAACACATCACTAATGAGCAAAGAAAATGAAGTGTTTGCTACACTAGATATAGCTATTATTGACTTATATAAAGGAAACATAGAATTCATAAAGAGTGGAGCTTGTCCAACATATATAAAAAATAAAAGAAGAGTACAAATATTGAAAGCAAGTTCATTGCCAACAGGTATAGTACACGAAACAAACTTACAAGTAATGGACAGAGATATAGAAAGTGGAGATATTATGCTTCTATGTTCAGATGGAATATTAGATTCTAATATCGAATACAAAAATAAGGAATTGTGGGTTAGATATTTGTTAGAAGACATAGAAACAAATAACACCAAGAAAATAGCAGATTTAGTTTTAACAGAAGCTATTGATAATAATTTTGGTAAGGCAAAAGATGATATGAGTGTTATTGTTTGTAAATTTATGGAAG
>CAJFQT010000169.1 GCA_904419095.1 uncultured Clostridia bacterium
AGGAATAAATGAAGAATATGATGCAGTTAATAAATCAATGTATTTTGATAACTTAGAAGATGTGAAAAAGTATGCAAATGAAATAATTTGTTTCTATTCTGATAATGACCCATATGTAAAATATGAAACTGAAAAAGATTTTGCAGATAAAATTGCAACAGAGCAAGTTTTTATTCCAAATGCAGGACACATCAATAGTGAAAGTGGATATGATACTTTTGAAGATATAGTGAATTATTTATAATATAGACAAAAGCCTTCTTTTAATAGGAGGCTTTTAGTCATCCTTAGAAAAGAAAAGATAAAATAAATCATACTTTGTAAATAATATAAAACTATTATAATATAAATTTATTAGAGATTAAATAAAATAATTTTACAAATTTTTCTAAAAAGATTGAAAATTTTCAGAAAGCATGATACAATACAAATGTTCGCATAAAATTACAAAAACATACAGTTTAGGGGGAAAATAAAAATGGAATACATAGAAGCACAGCTAAGACAAATTTTAGCTAGTACAGTATGGACACATAAAATTCAAGAAAAACAAGCAGATATATATCTAAACAAATATAATTTATTTGAAACTATAAGAATAATAGTTTTAGCAATAACAACATCTGGAATAGTGTCATGTATATTTGTAGATGAAGTTTGGATAAAAATAGTTACAGCAATATTATCTGCTATTAGCTTATTTATAAGTACATATTTAAAATCTTATGATCTTAAAGGGTTACATCAAAGTCATAAAGAAACGGCAATACAATTATTAGAGCTAAGAGAAGACATAATTAGTGTTATATGTGATATAAAGACTAATATTATAGACATGGAAGATTTAATAAAAAAAAGAGATGAAATTAAGTATAAATATTTAAGTATCTGTAAAAATTCATTGGATGCAAAGAATTCTGCCGTAAAAAAAGCAAGTAAAGCGTTAAAAGTGAGACAAGATAACACATATTCAGATGAGGAAATAGATAGTTATTTACCAGTAGCATTAAGAAAGAATAAGTAGGAGGAATAGAATTGTTAAAAGAAGATTTTCAAACATTTTTCTCTAATATACAATTAAATAATATGGAAGAAATGAATATAACAATTAAAGAAATTACTAAAAAGTTAAACAAGTATTACTATGATATTGAAAATGAAGAAGAACATATGTATATAGTAGGGTCAGTTGGTAGAGGAACAGCAATAAAAAACACAAGTGATTTAGATATACTTTTTGATTTACCAAAAGAAGTATATACTAAATATGAAAATTATGAAAGCAATGGACAATCAGCTTTGTTACAAGAAGTAAAAAATGTATTATTAGAAAGATATCCAAATACAAAAATGAAGGGAGATGGACAAGTAGTTGTTATTAGTTTTACAAAATATAAAGTAGAATTAGTGCCAGGATTTAAGCAAACGGATGATAGATTTAAATATCCAAATTCAAATGATGGAGGAAGTTGGAAATATACAAATCCTTTACCAGAAATAGAAGAATGTAAAAAGTCAAATAATTCAACTGATGGAAACTTTTATAATGTTTGTCATATTTTAAGATGTTGGAAAAATAAAAAAGGATTTAAATTTAAAGGACTTTTAATAGATACATTGACAAATAATTTTTTTACGGAGAATGAAGAATATAAAAATGTGAACTATGAAAATTATTTAGAATTAATAAAAAATATATTTAAATTTTTAAAAAATGAAGATGCTACAAAAAGTTATTGGTTAGCAATAGGAAGTAATCAGCAAATATATAATGATGATAATGGAAAATTTGTAAAAAAAGCTGAAAAAGCATATAATAAATTGGTAAATAAAAAAGAAAATGATGACGATATAAATGATATATTAAGAGGACTATTTGGAAGAGAATTTCCTAAAAAACAAAAAGAAACAAAAAGTCTTTTTGAAAATAGCATACAATATAATGATACGGAACAATTTATAGAAGATATAAATATAGTAGATATTCAATATAATTTGGAATTAGACTGTATAGTTACACAAAATGGTTATAGACCAGCAAAATTAAGCGAAATGTTAAGAGAAAAAGTCTTTTTAAAACCAAGAAAGCATCTTAAATTTTATATTAAAAATATTAATAAATTTGAAAATTTGAAACCATTTAATATATGCTGGAAAGTAAAAAATGAGGGAGAGGTTGCAAAGAAAAGAAATATGATAAGAGGACAAATATATCAAACAGATAGAGATACACAAGAAGAACATACAGATTTTAGAGGAGACCATTATGTAGAAGCTTATATTATAAAAGATGATATATGTGTAGCAAAAGGAAGAATTGATGTACCAATTAGAGAGATTATGGAAAATTAAGCAAGGAGGCGATGTAAATGAAGTTAGAAGAATACAAATCAGGCAAATATGTGAAAATGAATGACTACAAAGCATTTATTCCTAGTAAAATAAACTATAACTGGGGATGGGATGATACTAAATTGGACAAACTATTAGCAGAAGCCAACAGACAAATTGGAGAGTTAAATGCATATTCACTATTGATACCAAATGTAGATTTATATATTAAAATGCATGTAAAAATTGAAGCGAATAAATCAAGTAGAATTGAAGGAACAAGAACGACCGTAGAAGAAGATTTATTAGATGTAACAGATATTAACCCAGAAAAAAGAGATGATTGGGAAGAA
>CAJFQT010000170.1 GCA_904419095.1 uncultured Clostridia bacterium
TTTTTAAACAAATCAGATAAAAATTTAATATATATAAATAATGTTAACATAGAAATAACTAATGATGCAGTTAATATGAAGTTTAATGTAGAAGATAATCATTTCAAAGATATATGTATATTTTTAGAAGATTGGCCAAAACCTATTACTGAAATTAGAAGATTTGCTAAATTCTTAAATAAAATACCTCACTTTTTATTTAATGAAAAAGAAGAACTTTTTGAAGAAGATATTTATAAAATTTAGTATAAACTATTAAATATATAATATCATTCAAAAATTAAATATTAAAAAATTAAATTATTTAATAAATAAAATCCGATTGATTATTATAAAATTTGTAATATTCAATCGGATTAACTGCTATATGCCTAAAAAGTATTGAGTTTTTTCGAAAATATGATATAATAGATTACATAAAACCAATTTAACAAACTCAATAGGAGGTCTAAAATGATGACAACAAATATCGAAAAAAAGGAAAGAACTACTAGTGTCAAAAAACGGATTACAGAATTTGAATATTCTGTAACAGTTGATAATCAGGTTTACAAGTTTGTTCAGCTCAAAGGAACCTGTCTCTTCAAGTTTGATGGAGAAACTAGTTCTTTGAAAAAAATTGCAACAGCAATGAGAATGCTATATTCCAGATTTGATGTAAGATATTTTTGTTTTCAAGGAAAGATACCAACAATAATAAAAGTTCCAAATAATGGATCTGAAATTGGTATCTACAAAAACTTAATTTTAGGACTAAAAAAACAATAATTGGGTTACAGGAAGAATAATATGTTCTTCCTGTTTTTTTAGATAGAAAATGTTAGATTTTATTTTAAATATATTTAAATATTTTTCGCACATGACAAAAAAGCATTGTAAAATATTAATTTTTATGATATATTCTATTAAAAGAATTCCAAGGAGGTAAAAAAATGAATGTAGATATAGTTCGGGAAAATTTTTTAGAAAGACAAAAAATAACTTTAGTTATTTCTAAAAATTATGAAATTGATGAAAGCAAAGTTATGGAATTAATGCAAGAAACATTGAAACTATGCTTTCACTCTAGCATTAGGTTTGATATGTATCAAACTGAAAAAGAGTATATAATGATGCTAGAATCAAAAAATACTGAACTTATAACAGTAATTTGGATGTTACAAAAAAACTTTCAAAATACTTGTTTCAACTACTAAATTATGGAGAAGAAATTTCTTCTCCTATTATAAATTTAAATATATAATAAATTAATCATATATCCACTACATTCTTAATAATTTAGCAATTATAACTAATGGATAATAATGGAGGTTGATAAAATGATTGAATTAGAAGAAAATCTAAAACTTCTAAAAAACTTAGAAGAAAAACTAAAAGATTTGGGTGAATCTCTTTGACATTTCTACATTAGAAAAAGAATTAAAAAAATTAGAAGCAGAAACAGTAAAGCCAAACTTTTGGCAAGATACTAAGAAGTCAAATAAGATATTATCTAAGATAAAAAAAATTAAAAATAAAGTATTATCATATAGAAAAATAGAGAATGACATAAAAAATCTAAAAGAATTAACTGAATTAACCAATATAGAACCTGATGAAGAAATAGCAAAAGACATAATTAAAAGCACAAAAATTTCAGAGAAAGAAATTGAAAAGCTAGAAATTGCAACATTACTATCTGGAAATTATGATAATAATAATGCAATTGTGACAATTCATCCAGGAGCTGGCGGAACAGAATCTCAAGACTGGGCTGAAATGTTATATCGAATGTATGTCAGATGGGCTACCAAAAATAATTATGAAGTAAAAGAACTAGATTATTTAGAAGGAGAAGAAGCAGGCATAAAAAGTGTTACATTTGAAATTATTGGTGAATATGCATATGGATATATGAAAGGTGAAATGGGAGTACATAGATTAGTTAGAATTTCTCCTTTTGACAGTGGGGGAAGAAGACACACCTCCTTTGCTTCAGTAGAAGTATTACCTGAAATTACAGATGACATTGAAATTGATATTAATCCAGATGATTTAAGAATCGATACGTACAGAGCATCAGGCGCTGGGGGACAACACATTAACAAAACATCTTCAGCTGTTAGAATAACACATATTCCTACAAATATAGTAGTGGCTTGCCAATCCGAACGTTCACAAATTCAAAATAGAGAAACGGCAATGAAAATGTTAAAATCAAAATTACTTGACCTAAAAGAAAAAGAACAAAAAGAAAAAATAGAAGATTTAAAAGGTGATCAAAAAGATATAGCATGGGGAAGTCAAATACGTTCATATGTATTTTGCCCATATACAATGGTTAAAGACCACAGAACAAATTATGAAGTAGGTAATGTTGAGGCTGTGATGAATGGAGAGATTGATGAATTTATGAGGGAATATTTGAAACTTTCTTAAAACATTTAAATAGCAACTTTTTTACACAATTAATTTTATCAGTAAAAAAGAGTAAAAATTTTTCGCAATAAAAAATATAGAAATATAAGGAAAAAACATCGTAAATTTGATAGAATAAAATAAATTTTATCTAAA
>CAJFQT010000171.1 GCA_904419095.1 uncultured Clostridia bacterium
TTGGAAAATGTTCGTGGAATTTTCTTGTTAAGAAAATTATCACAGTAAAGGGTGCCGAAAATTTTGCATAGAATATCTTAAACTATGGAATGAGCCATTTATATTTTTAAAATATATATTTCTTAAATTTAAGCGGTTTATTCATATATCAAACTCGACAACACTTAATATCCAAAAACATTATCAAAATAATTGACCAAACTAATTTTTAATGATAATATTAATTTATAATTAATTAATAAAAAATTAAAAATAATAAAAAATTTTTATCTAACCTACAATAAAAAATATAACATAAAATAATACATAAACGAAAGGAATGATACAAATAATGAAAGAAGCATTCGACTTTTATGATCCAACGAGTTTAAAATCATATAACCTAGATAAGACAATGCAATATCAATTAAATATTTTAGGAAGTTTAGATGTTTTTACAAGAAAACATTGTGAAAATGTTGCAAACCTTACTTGTCGTATATGTGAAAGATTACATTGTCAAAAAGGATTTATCGAATATTGTACAATTTGTGCATACTTGCATGATATAGGTAAGCAATTTATACCTCAAGAAATCCTTCAAAAACCTGGTAGACTTACTGATGAAGAATTCGAAATTATGAAAACACACACTACTATTGGTTATAATATATGTATGCAAGATCCACAATTAAGACCATATGCTGCTGGACCTATTTATCATCATGAGGCTTTAAATGGAACTGGTTATCCTAAAGGATTAACAAAAAAAGATATTCCTTATGAGGGACAAATTATACGTGTGGCTGATGAATATGATGCTATTGTAAGCAAAAGGCAGTATAAATCACATGTTGGTATTACAGATACTTTGAAAATTCTTATTGATAATACTAAACCTTTGCAAGAAGTAAGTCCTTCTTCT
This sequence comes from uncultured Clostridia bacterium, assembly GCA_904419095.1. GTDB lineage: Bacteria > Bacillota > Clostridia > TANB77 > CAG-508 > CAG-269. The sequence goes on from CAJFQT010000171.1 coordinate 905, forward strand.
GCTTTAGAAGTTTTATCTGAAAATTCTAAACTTGGAAAGGATAACCCAATTATCGTTAAAGCTCTTATTTCTGTTGTTATTGAAGATATAGAGTACGAAATTTCTTGTACCTTAGACTATGTAAATAATCTTCATAATGAAATTAAAAGATTAAAGCAAGTTGATAAATATCATGAAAAAATGATCTCTGCAAAAAATGATAAGAAAAAAGAATATTTTTTGGAATATATGAAAATTTTTCTTATTACAAATGAGACACCTGAAAATTATAAAGAAATATTAACTCAATATGAAAAAGCTTATGAAAATCGTAAAAGTAGAATTGATAAATTATATGAGGAGATTAAAGTTATTAAAAAATTAAAACTTTAATTTTATGTTCAAATTTATACTTTGTTTTATAAAATACTAAAAAGGTTGATATATAAATATTTTTCATTCAATATCTTGGCTTATACTTAAAGTTTTTTGAAAAACATTTATTATCAACCTTTTAATGGCTTTATTAGTTCTAGAATTTAATCTTCTAGCCCAAAACTAACACCTAAAGCATCATTTATTTTATGAATAATTTCTTCATTTTCAATATGACCTATTTTTTCTTTTAGTCTACTTTTATCTATTGTTCTAATTTGTTCTGTTAAGACAATGGAGTCATTTTTTAATCCACAATCTTTTGATTCTATTTCTATATGAGTAGGTAGTTTGTTCTTAGTTGTTTGTGAAGTAATTGCTGCTGCAATTACAGTTGGACTATATTTGTTTCCTAAATCATTTTGAATAATTAGTACTGGTCTTATGCCACCTTGTTCTGAACCTACAACTGGACTTAAATCGGCATAAAACATATCTCCTCTTTTTATTGTCATTTTCTTCACTCCTAATACTTATTGTCAAGTTTGTAATGATATTAGTATGAAAGTAAAGAATTTTACTGTATCTATATTTTTTAAGATAAAGTATTAATCTTTACCTCAGTATATAGTATGTGAATTTTTGTGTTTTTGTTATTATCTTCAATTTCCATTTTTGTTGGTATTCCAGTATTTTTATTTAAATATAATTTTTTTGTGCTTATATATGGGTTGCTATTGTTTAATTTTAATTCTAATATTATTTCGTCTTTTTCTTCTTTTTTATTTATTTTATTTTTTTGACTTTCTTCTATAAAACTGCTTAAATCTAACATATTCCCTGCTATTATTGGATAGTCTTGATATATTTTAGAAAGACCTAACTTTGAATTTTCTATTTTTAATTCATTTTTATCTGTTACTATTTTTATTCCGCTTTATATTTTCTGGTTCTATTACTTCTTGGGAAGAAAAATCTGGGGATATGTATTTTTGTTTTATAATATATCTGTTTTTATTCTTGTTGCTCTCTATATCTATTTGTGCAGTTATATCATATGATTTTATATCATATATATCATTTACAATTTCTTGACTAGTATTAGTATTTCCTATTTTCGAAATTTTAGCCATTTTTTTTAGAAAAAATATTGTAGTTATAATTAAAATTATCAAAATAAAAATGAATATTATTATCAAGGTTTTTCTTTTCTTTTTCACTGCTTTTCTCCTTTAATTTTTTGTTTCCTATGATAATAATATTCATTTTTTATTAATTTATCACA
>CAJFQT010000172.1 GCA_904419095.1 uncultured Clostridia bacterium
GAAAATTGGTCTGCTTTCTTCTGTACTTACTGCAAATATTGTTTTTCTAATCATATTTTTTAATACGTTTTGTTCTATTTCTATTGAATTTTCAATTTCTATTTTTGGTAATTCTGGGAATTCTTCTGGATTCATTGTTGCTAGTTTGTAGTGTGAACCTTCACATTCTATTTCTAATAAATTTTTATCGTTTAAACTTATTTCTATTTCTGTGTCTGGAAGTTTTCTTATTATTTCACTAAACATTATTGCATTTACTACTGTGTTTCCTTGTTCTTTTACGTCACATTCCATAATGTATTCTATTCCAATTTCTAAGTCATATGTTGTTAATTTTATTTCGTTATCATTTGTTTGAATTAATATTCCTTCTAAGATAGGCATTGTTGTTTTAGATGCTACACCTTTTACTACGGAATTAATAGCTTTGATTATTGTGTCTTTGTAACATGAAAATTTCATTTCGACTCCTCCTTTAATTATTTTATAATTTAATATAATATTTTTAGTAGTATTAGTATTAGGTGTTGTGGAAACTGTGGAAAACTCTGTTGAAAGTTTATATCCCTAGAAAAACACCTGTGTATAATTTAGTGGAAAATTGTCAAAATAATCCACAAGTGAAAAATTGAATTGTGTATAATTTAGTTATTCACAGGTTATTAACAAGATATTAACAGTAGGGGTGTGGATATCTCATCTATTGCTTCCGTAAGAAAGACAAGATATGTTTTTTTCAAACAGAGTTTTTTACAAACATAAATTTTAAAAAGTCGCTTTTTTTGTTTTTATGTCTAATTTTTTCCGTTTAAGATTATATCTTTCACACTTTCCACAATTAGTTTTGTGTTATTTTTTTCTTTCACTTCTTTTTTAATTTTGTTATATGCATGCATTACTGTTGAATGATCTCTTCCTCCAAAGTCAGTTCCTATCTGTGGAAAAGACATATTTGCTATTTCTCTGCATAAATACATTGCTATTTGTCTTGGAAAAGCTATATCGTTTGATCTTTTTTCTCCTGCTAATTCGTCTTTATTTATGCTAAAGTATTTTGCTACAGTTTCTTTTATAAAGTCACAAGATATTACTTTTTCACTTTCATATTTGAATTCGTTTATAATATTTTCAGCAAGTTCTATAGTAATTGGACTATGTGTAAGAGAAGCTCTGGCAACTATTTTATTTAATACTCCTTCTAGCTCTCTTATGTTTGAGTCAATTTTTGTTGCTATGTCTGAAAGTATAGAGTCATCAATTATTATATTTTCATCTTGTGATTTTTTTCTTAATATTGCAAGACGTGTTTCATAATCTGGACAAGATATATCTGCAAGTAATCCCCATTCAAATCTTGATTTAAGTCTATCTTCTAAGAATTGAATATCTCTAGGTGGTTTATCACTTGAGATAATTATTTGTTTTCCATCTTCTCTTAAAGTATTAAAAGTGTGGAAAAATTCTTCTTGTACCCTATCTTTACCAGCAATGAACTGAATATCATCTATTAGTAAAACATCAATGTTTCTATAAATATTTCTAAACATTTCAGTTTTATTGTCTTTAATAGAATTTATTAGTTGGTTTGTAAATTTTTCAGATGTTACATATAGTACATTTGATTTTTGATTATTTTCTAAGATTCGATTTCCTATAGCGTGCATTAAGTGAGTTTTTCCTAAACCTACACCGCCATACAAAAATAAAGGATTATATGATTTTCCTGGTTCATTTCCTACTGCTAATGCTGCTGCATGTGCGAATCTGTTGTTATTTCCTACAACAAATGTTTCAAATGTGTACTTAGGATTTAATGTTTGTCTATTTGATTCTAGTTCTGCATCTGTTACTTCTGTTTGTTGATCTTTTATGATGTTTCCAGAGTCGTTTTCTTTAGATAAATCTATAACAGAAAATGTCCAATCTTTGTTTGTTATATATCTTAAAGTATTGAAAACTAGGCTTCTATATTTGTTTTCAATAAAATCTTTTTGATATTCAGAAACTGTTGTAAATACAATGTTGTCACCTTCAATAGATTTAATTCCTAAGGGATTCATCCAAGTGTCATAGGAAATTTTTGATACTTCATCTTTTAGTAATTCTTTTAATTTTGTTAAAAGTTCATCTTTGTCAATCCCCATTTTTATTCTTCCTTTCTATAAAATTTATCCACAAAGTTATCCACAGGTGTTGATAAGTTTGTAATATGTTTGTAAAAAAAGCAGATTTTTTGCGAACATAAATTTCCTCTATTTTTCAGTAAAAAACCCGTTTTTTTGGTATGCCCATATAATAACAAAAAAAATATAAGGAAGTCAATATCATTGTGGAAAATTTTTTAAAATTGTGGATAATTATAAAAATTATTGTGGAAAACTTATTTTTTTTACAAAAGTGTTACAAATAAAATTTTAACAGTAAAAAAGAGTAAAAATTTTTCGCAATAAAAAATATAGAAATATAAGGAAAAAACATCGTAAATTTGATAGAATAAAATAAATTTTATCTAAA
>CAJFQT010000173.1 GCA_904419095.1 uncultured Clostridia bacterium
TTTCTTCTAATGTACTATCTTCTTCCATTCTTGCTTCGCCTTGTTCTTTTGATAGATAATCTGTTACTATTTTTTCTGCTTCTTCTACATTTTGTGTTATATTTCCTTCTGCATCATACATTACCCATCTATATTCTTGATTTGTTTCATTATCTGGTAAGAATTCTAGTCCGTCTGGTATATCATCTGCTACTTCTTTTGCATATCCTGATAAGTCTCCTTCGTTAAATATCCTTATTGTGTATGTTACTATATTATCTGTAATTACTTCTACTGGTTCTTTTGTATGATTATACTCTATTTGTTCTTTTTCTTCATTGTAACTTACTTCTGGTATTCTTGTTGTTACTTCTTTCTCATCTACTTTTGTTATGAATTTTCTTAGTGCTAAATCAAATTCTTTTACTATTACTTTTTCAAAGTCATCATCATCTTGTTGTCCTGGTACATAGTCTTTATCTATTTCATCATTTTTGTATCCTGGTAAATCTTCATCATCTGGTATATCTACATTATTTTCTTCTGAGTCTCTATCTTCTGCTGGTTCTCTATTTTCATCTTGATATTCTGTGATATCTGCTATATTGGTTATGTTTTCATTTGCATTTGCACTACTTGATACTCTACACATAATTGGTACTTCTACATATGATAATAGCCATTCATCATTATTGAACTCAGCAGCATTTATTAAATGATTTTCTAAGTACCTTGTTGTTACTGTTCTTCCGTTTTCTGATACAGACCATCCATATTGTGCATTAAATTCATTCTCTACAAAATTTAAATATGGTGGTAAATGATCTTGGATTTCTGCTGCATATCCATTTGCTTCTCCTTCATTATATACTCTAATCATATATACAACATAATCATTTACCTTTACAGTTACTGGTTCTTTTGTATGATTATAATCTGCTGTTGTTATATCTCTCCTTCCCATATCAATAATATTTCCATCTTCATCTGTAGAAACGCCACTTACCGATGTATTAAAAAATCTTGTATCTACTTCTGGTTCTCTTGTATATGAGCCATCTTCATTTCTCAAATAATCCACATTTTCTATTGTGTCGTCACCACTAACTGCAATGATAAATTTTCTTAAGGCTAAATCAAAAATTTGTTTTTCATTTGGTACTGTTATCGTTATCACATTTCCATTTAATTCAACTTTAGCTCCTTGTACTTTTCCTACTGTAATTGTTGCTCCTGTTGCTACATATCTTCCATTTGTTTCTCCCTTGGTAACTTCTATCATTAAGCTTTCTATTAATTCGTTATATCCCTTTGGTGCTTTTGTTTCTTTTACTGTTATTATGTCTTTATTTCCTATTTCTGTTATTTCTATTATTCCTAAATCTATTATTCCGTTTTCATTTGTTGTTTTTGTTTCTGCTGTTTTTCCTGGTACTGTTATTTCAAATTCTGCACCTTGTAGTTTTTTTGTAGTATTATCTTTATCTACCTTTTCTAATTGCACTTGATAATTTCCTGTTATTTTTTTATTTGCAACTATTATTTTTATTGTGTTTCCATTAATTTGTACACTTGTTCCTTCTACTTGTCCTGAAATTATTTTTGCTTCTTTTATTTTATATACATCATTTTCTATTTGTTTTTCTACTTCTATTGTTAGTGTGTCTAATATCTGGTTGTACCCCTTTGGAGCTTTTGTTTCTTTCACTGTTATTGTGTCTTTTTTTGTTATGTCTGTTATTGCTACTGTTCCTAATTCTATTATTCCATTTTCATTTGTTGTTTTCGTTTCTACTGCCTTTCCCGGCACTGTTATTTCGAATTCTGCTCCTTGTAGTTTTGTTTCAGGATTGTCTGAGTCTACTTTTTCTAACTGAATTTGATAGTTTCCTGTAATTAGTTTATTGGCTACTGTTATTTTTATCACATTTCCTTCTAATGCTATGTTTGTTCCTTCTTCTTGTCCTGATTTTAGAACTGCATTTTTTACAGAATAGCTGCCGTTTAGTAATTGTTTTTCTACTTCTATTTCTAATGTGTCTAGTATTTTGTTATATCCTTCTGGGGCTTTTGTTTCTTTTACTGTTATAGTGTCTTTGTTGGCTATTTCTGTTATTTCTACTGTTCCTAAATCTATTATTCCATTTTCATTTGTTGTTTTTGTCTCTTTTTGCTTTTCTGGCATTGTTACTTCAAATTCTGCTCCTTGCAGTTTTATTTCTTTATTATCTAAATCTACTTTTTCTAATTGTACTTGATAATTTCCTGTTATTATTTTATCTGCAACAATTATTTTTATTGTATTTCCCTCTAGTTTTACTTCTGTTCCTTCTACTTGTCCTGATTTTGTTGTTACATTTTTTGCTGAGTAACTTCCGTTTACTAGTTGTTTTTCTACTTCTATTTCTAATGTGTCTAATATTTTGTTATATCCTTCTGGGGCTTTTGTTTCTTTTATTGTTATTGTATCTTTGTTTGCTATTTCTGTTATTTCTACTGTTCCTAAGTCTATTATTCCATTTT
>CAJFQT010000174.1 GCA_904419095.1 uncultured Clostridia bacterium
TGTCATCTTTTTTTCTAGCATCAATTGATTTTTTTATAATATGCCAATTTATAATATCAGATTTTTTAATTTTATACTTATTTATAACTTTTTCTATTAATTCACTGTCTGAAAGATCTTCATATATTTTTATATTACTGATTTTTAACATTATTCCCCTCCATCTAATATTATAATATTAAATAGAGGAAATGTAAAGATTTCAATACTTTAAATACACTAATTTTGCCATTCTACTACCCTGACTCCTCTCATTGCTCCCCATGGTGAATATTCTATGCTATTTGCAGGTTTGTTTATTTTTATTTTTTCTAAATTAACTGCACTAGCAAAACAATTATTTCCTATTTTTTCTACATTTGCTGGTATAGTTATTTCTACTAATCCATTGCAAAAATTAAATGAATCTCCTATTTCTTTTAAAGATGTTGGTAATTCAATTGAAGTCATCTTTTCTTGATTATGAAATGCTCTATCTCCTATTTTTTCTATATTTTCTGGAACTATAAAATTCCCTTGAATTCTTTCTATTACTGCAATTAGCTCTGTCTTTTCTTTATTATATAAAATATTATTTTCGACTGTATAGTATGGATTTTCTTCATCTATTATGACTTCTCCATTACCATTCATAAATTTAAATATTGGGTCTATATAACTTACATTTTTACCTATTTTTAAAGTCTTTAATTTTTTATTTTCACTAAAAACCTGCGTCTCTATACTTTTAACCGATTCTGGTAAAATAATTTCTTCGATATTACTTGCTGCTTTAAATGAAAATCCTTCTAGTTTTTCTAGCTTTTCAGATAATGTAACTGTTTTTTCTTTGGTAAAACAAAGTAATAACTCTTTTTTGTCATATGAATATAAACAATTATTTTCTACTATCATGTTTGCATTATTACTATCTACTTCTATAGCACTAATACTTGTAGGTATTTCAATTATATTTATATAATTTAAACTTTGCGGAATTATTAATTTTGTAATATTTTCATAATTGTTTATGGGTGCAGAAAAACTTTTTATTCCTGATGGGATTTCGAAAGTTGAACTCTGTTTTAATATTTTATCTGAAATAAAGAGAATTTCTGATTTATCTTTTGGTAATAACATACCATTTTCATAAACATAATATTGATTTTTAGGATCTATATTAATAATTTCTAGATTTATACATCTGTTAAAAACAGAATTTCCTATAGATTTTAAGCTTTCTGGTAATTCTATTTGTGATAACGAACTACATGATGCAAATGCAGAAGTTTGTATTGTTTCTACGCCATTTTCAATAATAACTTTTGTTAAACCAGTGGCTGATAAAAAACAATAACTTCCTATAATTTTTACTCCTGATGGTATAGTTATTTGTTTTATGTTAGAGTCAGAATCAAAGGCTTGATTTCTAATTTCTTTTAAAGATTGTGGCATATTTACATTTGTTAAATTTGGACAGCTCTGAAATGCATTGTACCCTATTATTTCAACTCCTTCTTCCATTATTACCGTTTCTAAATCTTTATTACCTCTAAATGCCTCTTTCTTTATTTCTTTTACTGTCCCAGGTATTATTATAGTTTTTAGTCCTTCCAAATCTGCAAAAGCTCCTTCTCCAATTGATGTTACTGATTCTGGTAATCTTAGTGTTCCTGTATTTTCATCCATTAATAATAGATTTCCATTTGAAGACACCAACTCTCCTTCATCAGTTATTTCATATGGATTTACCGCAATTCCTACACTTTGAGCTACTTCTATCTCTGCTTTATTTTGGGAATTTAATAATAATTCTCCTTTTATTACTTCTAATTTTCCGTCGAAATGACTGCCTTTTAAGCTTGTAATAACATTATATATATTTCCTGTTTCATCTTCTGGTTTAGTATTATAATCTAGGCTATTTTCTGCTGAAATCAGAGTAGCACCTTCAAATTCTAAATTTTCTAATAATTTATTAGTTTTATAATTTTGCAATTCTTCATTATATTGTGAGAGTTCTGTTGCATATTTTGCCTTAGTTGCATTTGTTAATATTCCATTATCTCCACTAAGTGCAGCAATAGTTACTCCTGCTAAAATTAATAAAACAATTATTGTAATTACTAATGCAATTAATGTTATGGCTTTTGTTTCTTTAAATTTTTTCTTTTGATAATTCATAATGTTTAAATCCTCCTTAAAATAATAATTAATTTAAATAAAAAAGTTGAGTCGAAAAAATATTGATTTATAGGTTAATATAGGATGCATAAAGATAATATCTAAATATATATGTACATATAGTATAAATATGATATTATATAAAACTAACAATATCAATTGTACTGATAATATAATACCATTACTTTTATAAAATGTAAATGAAAAATATTTATTTAATACATAAAAATATTGATATTTAAAGTTTTTTACAATTTTAATCTACCCATTTTTAAATATAAATATTCGATATTTTTTTATAAATTATTTTGATT
>CAJFQT010000175.1 GCA_904419095.1 uncultured Clostridia bacterium
AACCTTTTTATATAGATTTGTGCCCAAATGGTGCCCAATTCATTTTATGTAACTTAAAATGAGCAAAAAATAAGAGTCCACAATCTCTTGCGACTCTAAGTTTTAATCTTGGTTGCGGGGGTAAGACTCGAACTTACGACCTTCGGGTTATGAGATTCAAAGTTGATATTAACTTTAAAATAAAATATCTAGGATTTTTTATGGAGGGAACAGAAAAATTTAAATAAGAATACTTCCAAACCCCATTATAGAAATTCTCTAATAAAATACGAAATACATTATCAAGAAGCAATTCAGTGTATTTCGAGAATATCAACTTGTTTCTTTTATTCCCTTAGGTATTATATCCTCTGCTATATTGTTAGTGAATATTCTATTTTTCCTGTATCTAAAACTATTTTTTATATTATATATCTCCATAAATGTTTATGTTTTCAAATACTGCCTTTGTTTTGAAAATCTATCTTTAATAATCGTTATAATACTAAAAAATTCCTCTTGAATTTATTTGAATATGTCCCAAAAGCTAAAGCTAGTCTTGTTGTACAATTTATTATAAACTGCTTTTTTAGGATCTTTTATACATCCCATTCCTTTTTTCCATATCCAGGTATTAAAATTCTTTTTATTTCTCTTTTAGCTTTTCCTTTAGTTCTTGCAGATATACTTTTTCTTATGCTTGATTTTCTCATTCCAAATTTCATAAATTATCTACTTCCTATTTATTTTTTTACGATTTTTATATATCCAATAGCCTCCTCCACCTATTACTCCCAATGTTATAATTCCCGCTATCGGATTTGAATCTTCAGAATTATTGTTTACTGTATTCGTAACATTATTTGTATTTTCTGATGTGTTTACTGCATTCGTAACATTATTTGTATTTTCTGATGTGTTTACTGCATTCGTAACATTATTCGTATTTTCTAATGTGTTTACTACAATATTTTGATTTTCTTTCTGTTCTTCCGCTCTTTTTACCAGTACTTCAATAGAGTCCGTTTTTCCATTGTTTGTACTTACACTGATTATTACATTTCCAATACCTTTAGCTGTTATTTGTCCTGATTCAGTAATTGCAAGTATGTTTTCATCACTACTCTTCCAAACAAGTTTCTTATCAGTTGTATTAGTTGGAAGAATGCTAGTGGTCAATTGTTTAGTTTCTCCAACATTTAATTCCTTTACATTTTCGTTTATTTTTATATTTTCTGCATTTACTGTATTCGTCACAGGTGTAACTGTTTTACTATTTGAAGATGATTCACCTGAAATTTCCTTATTTTTACTTCCAGATGACGAGCTTGAATTGTTATTACTTTTACTACTAGATGGAGTTGATGAATATGGGCAAACTCCGTTTGTATGTAGGTGTGCTGGATATCCCCCACAATGATAATGATAACTTCCTAATCCACTCTTATTTTTATTATCTCTATGACCTCCATTAGCATCCGTTCTTCCCGAATGTGCATATGCAACATTTGAAACAAATAGTGTTAAAATGCCTAAAATTATAAAAAGTTTTTTTAAACACCTTTTCATTTTTATCCCCCTTAATTATCTAGGTATTGTAAACAATTTTTAGAACGATATCTTAAAAAACATACAAAATTTTAAAACCTATAAAATCTTGTAGTAAAATTCTGTTCTGGATTATGTTCATCTTATGAATAACTTTTTTATATTTTATTTCTTCGTAGACTATTTTTCACTTCATATTTTTATATCTATTTCCTTTTTATTATTGTGCTTCTTAATATTTTCCATATTTTGTATCTTTTATTATTATTTAAATTATTAGTTTATCTCTTATATCAACCACTTCATATCTTTTAAATTATCATATTTTTTAATCAAAGTAATATTCCAATTTAATATTCTATCAATTTTGCTATTACTCTCTAGATTCAAATATTTTATTAATATCTTATATTTCATGCATTCTAATATTATATCTATTCTTTCTTCTATTTCTACGAATCTTTTTACAACTTTATAATTTTCTTTTCTATGATTATATTTTATTACTTTTCGATCAAAATTAATTAGCTTTAGTGTTTGAATCTCTTTGTTTATTTTCTTCTTTTTATTCTTATACTTTTTTAATATTTCATTTTTTAGTTTTATATCTTCTTTGTTATTTTTTTCTAAATAATATAGGTATATAAAATCTAATCCTTCTTTAGAATTTAATATATCTTTTTTTGTATTTATTTTTTGAATTTTTTCTACAAAATATGGTACATCATATATCACACTATATATCATTAGTTCCAGAAAAAAATATTTTCTGTATGCTGAATTTTCTTCTTCCATTGCTTGATTGCAGATTAATTTACAGTAATCATTTAAAATACTATTTTTTATTAGGTTTATTAAACTTTCTTCCATAGTTCCTCTTTTCCATTTTTATCTTGTTTTATTCTTTATATCATAAATTTCGAACTTTAACA
>CAJFQT010000176.1 GCA_904419095.1 uncultured Clostridia bacterium
ATACTCTAGCGAAAGTTTCAAATTCGAAGGATCTATACAATCATATTCAATAGCATATGCAGGTCTTGTAAACTCTGCTTTCTCTAAACCTGGTATAGTATGATATAAAGCAATCTGAACATCTTCTGGCAAAGAAGAACTCATTCCTTGAATATACATTTCCTCTGTATCTAAGCCAACAGGTTCAACAAACGCTTGATGTCTTGGTTTATCAGCAAAACGAACTACTTTATCTTCTATTGAAGGACAATATCTTGGACCAGTTCCTTCTATCATTCCGGAAAACAAAGGGGATCTATGTAAATTTTGACGAATTATTTCATGAGTCTTCTCATTAGTATATGTTAAATAACAATCTACTTGCTTAAACTCTTTCACATCATCCTCAAAAGAGAAAGGAACTATCTTTTCATCCCCTTTTTGCACTTCCATCTTTGAAAAATCAATGCTTCTTCTATTAATTCTAGCAGGTGTACCTGTCTTAAATCTTATAAGATCAATACCTAATTTCTTTAAAGAATCTGAAAGTCTATTAGCTGCTGCAACTCCATCTGGTCCACTTTCTTGAGAAAAATCTCCTATAAAAATCTTCCCCTTCAAATAAGTCCCTGTAGCAACAATAACACTCTTAACATTATAAACAGCCCCCAAACTTGTTTCAATCGCAGTTACACTTCCATTCTCAACCTTGATATCCACAATTTCTGCCTGCTTTAACTCAAGATTCTCTTGCTTCTCTAAAGTATGCTTCATCTCTGCCTGATACCTTTTTCTATCAGCTTGTGCTCTTAAGGAATGAACTGCTGGTCCTTTTGATGTATTAAGCATTTTAATTTGAATCATTGTTTTATCTATGTTTTTCCCCATCTCTCCCCCAAGTGCATCTATTTCTCTAACTAAATGACCTTTTGAACTTCCACCTATATGTGGATTACATGGCATATTAGCCACATTTTCCAAACTAATTGAAAAAATTAATGTTTTCATTCCTAATCTAGCTGCTGCAAGCCCTGCTTCACATCCCGCATGTCCTGCACCAATTACTGCTATATCATAATCTCCTGCATAATAACTCATTTTAAATTATCCTTTCTTTTATAAATTTTACTACTATCTATAATTATTTTTTCCTTCCATATGAAACAGAAAACAGTGTTTAGAAACACATTTTAAAATCAACTTAACCTATAAGTTTATACTCCGCTGTAAATATTTTCCATTTTATCAACATCCTACTGCCAACTACAACCTAGTCTTTTGACAAATTTCGACATTTTTCGTCATCAATAATCAAGTTTATATAATTATTTTGTGTTATGTTTATTTTACTAAAAATTGTTCTTTTAAATTCGCTTAAAACGTTGAGTTTTCCACAGATTTTAAACATCTGTTGAATACTTTTAGCGAACATTTAATTCTGTCGATAAACATTTTAATAAGAATTAATCACGCGAAAAAAGTCGAATTTTCCCGATTATTTCTAATATCAATAAACATTTCTAAATCAATTTAACACTAAAAATTCATATTAATTAGTCCATCAGTTAAATTTCTTTATCCCTTAATCACTAACAACTTGCCAGAAGGCAAAAGAAGTAACTCCGTCAGCGTTAAGAGGTATGTATATAAAATATTTATGGAAAGACGAGTGTGCCGTGGAATTGTCGTACGCCTTCTTAGCCTAAAATAAATGAGGAAGCGTGAAGAATGTAACGAGAGGCTCGTTTAATTTAGGCTTAGAAGGCGTAGGCAATGTAGCAAGCCGAGGAATGGAATAAATATTTTATATACATACCTCTGGAAGCGGGCAACACACCCAAATTTGCCTTCCTCAACAAACTATAAAATCTCTCAACTTATCAAAAAAAATTTTTATAAAAAACCATTTTGTTTATAAATTATAAAAAAATCACACAAACTGTTGATAACTTTTTTCAAAAATCACCCCAAAAAGAATTCACCATTTAAATTCAAATTTATAACAGTTAAATTCGCATCTATTTTCGCCATATTTCTTTTTTGCGGTTTTATTTAACAAATTATATACCAAACAAATAATTTTTCCTTATTTTTGATTTTAAAGTCACATTTTAATAATAATAAACTTCAAAAAAATTCAACTTACTTTCCCAAACAAAATTTAGAAAAAATTTCATCTATAATATCATCAGTCACAACCTCACCCGTAATTTTTGATAAATCCTCTAAAATTTCTCTAATAAAAATAGACACAATATCAAGAGGCATTCCTGATTGAATAGTTTCTTTAGCCTTATCCACTTGCTCTATCGCCTGAGAAATTAAATTTTTTTGTCTAAGATTTGTAATCATCACTTCATTATCAACATTTATATCATTAAAATTAAACAAAAGTATTA
>CAJFQT010000177.1 GCA_904419095.1 uncultured Clostridia bacterium
TCCCTTAACTCTAGTAATAATAGTTTAAAACATTATCTAATAATTGACAAATTTCTTCTATTAGTGATGTAGTTAAAATTTGCATACTTTCGAAATAAAAAATCTTTCTTCATTCAGTTTTCGACATTTTTTTCATTTCCATTATGTTATAGTAATCCCGTAATCTATTTTTATGCATCGTTTTACAAAGGAGGTTGAATACCATGCCATTTTCACGGTACCTTTACTGCAAGGTAAAGGAAGCAACACAAGACGAAATTTCTCTTATTTTAAATCCTTCGGAAATTGAATTTTTAAAATCAGCCGATGTTCCGTTGAAAAAAAATAAGAATGGAGTAGTAAACAATTATTTAGTAAGCTCCAACCTTTTAAAACACTTATTTTGTAACTAGTTGTTTAATCTAACAAATGCATATAATAGGTCTTGCTATATTCAAGGCCTATTATTGATTTTTATGTAAATTTGATGTATAATTATATTATAAACACTCAAGGAGGTTTTTTTATGAAAAAAAGTACTATTATACTTTTAGCCATGTTACTTGTAATTCTATTACTTGTTATTTTACTCTTTTTTGATGAGTTACCCTCTTATACAGAGTGGTATTCTCAAAACCTATTAAGTGCATTCCTCTATCAATAGAGGAACGCACTTAATTCTTTATTATTCAAAAAAATTAAATATTATTTCTTTTCATATAAAATATAAATAGCACTGTTATTCTAACAATTTTTCCAACTCTCTAACCTTATCTCTAAGCTCTGCAGCTTTTTCAAATTCCATCTCAGCAGCATATTTAAGCATTTCATCAGTTAATTTAGAAATTGTTTCTTTGATATCATCTTTATTTTCCATTTTATATTCAACACCAATATCTTCCTGTTTTATTATACTAATAGTATCTCTTACTGATTTATTGATAGTTTTTGGTGTAATATTATGGTCTTTATTATATTTTTCCTGTATTCTCCTTCTACGGTTAGTTTCTGAAATAGCTTTCTCCATGGATTCTGTAAGTTCATCTGCATACATAATAACTGTCCCATCTGTATTTCTAGCAGCACGTCCAATTGTTTGGATTAATGATCTTTCTGAACGAAGAAATCCTTCTTTATCAGCATCCAAAATAGCAACCAAAGAAACCTCTGGTATGTCAAGCCCCTCACGTAATAGGTTTATTCCTACTAGAACATCAAATTCTCCAAGCCTTAAATTTCTTATAATCTCCATTCTTTCTAAGGCCTTTATTTCTGAATGCATATAATTTACCTTTATATCTAATCCTTTTAAATATGCTGTCAAATCTTCTGCCATTTTTTTAGTTAAAGTTGTTACTAAAACTCTTTCATTTTTTTCTACTCTTAATCTTATTTGTTCAATCAAGTTATCTATTTGATTTTCCACTGGTCTTACTTCTATTTTTGGGTCTAATAGACCTGTTGGCCTAATTATCTGTTCCACTACATTCTCTTTACTATGTTCCTTCTCATAGTCAGCTGGCGTTGCACTTACAAAAATTACTTGATTTATTTTTTTCTCAAATTCTTCAAATGTTAATGGTCTGTTATCATATGCAGAAGGAAGTCTAAATCCATATTTTACAAGTGAATCTTTCCTTGCTCTATCTCCATTATACATTGCCCTTACTTGAGGGATCGTAGCATGTGACTCATCAATCAACAACAAAAAATCTTTTGGCAAATAATCAAACAAAGTAAAAGGAGGTGAACCTGGTTCTCTTCCACTTATATGCCTTGAATAATTTTCTATTCCTTGACAAAAGCCTGTTTCTTTCATCATCTCTATATCAAAATTTGTTCTTTCTTCTATTCTTTGTGCTTCTATTAACTTACCTTTATCTTTAAAATATTTTATTCTTTCTTCCAGCTCCTGCTCAATCGTTCCTATTGCTCTTTCCATTTTATCTTTTGTTGTAACATAGTGTGAATTAGGAAATATCATAACATGCTTTCTCTCTGCAATTGCTTTTCCTGTTAAAGGATTTATCTCCTGTACTTTTTCAATTTCATCTCCCCAAAATTCTACTCTTATTGCTGATTCATTTTGGTCTGATGGATAAATCTCTACTATATCTCCTTTTGCCCTAAAAGTCCCTCTTTTAAAATCTATCTCATTTCTTGAATATTGCATATTTACTAATTTTCTTAACACTTCTTCTCTTGATTTTTGCATTCCTGGTCTTAAAGAAATAATCATATTTTCATAATCTATTGGGTCTCCTAATCCATATATACAAGAAACTGAAGCAACAATTATAACATCTCTTGTTTCGAATAAAGACGCTGTTGCTGAATGTCTTAATTTGTCTATTTCATCATTTATTGAAGCATCTTTTTCTATATATGTGTCTGA
>CAJFQT010000178.1 GCA_904419095.1 uncultured Clostridia bacterium
TAGAGGCATTATATAATGAAAATGCTTTAAGCTCAAGGCTTTCATTCCTATGTGTGCCTTTGAGCAAAGCGAGAAAGGAATGGAATTTAATATGAAAAATTTTGACAGTATTGAAGATTTTTACAGATATAAAGAAAAGCAAAGTCAATCTGGCTTGTTAAAAGACCAGGATTTTGCGGGTAAAAGAGATAATCAATATCTTTCTAAACAGGAAGAATCAGCACTTGATACAATTCCAGATGAAGCTATAATTGCAATAAAGAAATTTGATTCATTTAATCCTAAAAGTCAGACATCGCGCGCTGGGTACAATGAGCTAGAGGTTTGGGTTCCGATATATAGTGACCATATGGAAAAGACTCTCTTATATGCTCTTACCAGTGGAACCGCCTATACTGTTGAGAACGGCAATATTTATATTTGGTATAAGCCAATCAAAAACTTTAAGGGGGCAGGATATTATAAATTAAAACGTTTCGTTTTTATAAATGATGGGAGAACAGTAAAATATTTTCTAGATGGAAATGAAAAACTTCCAGATCCACTGTAATAAAATATTACAATAAAAAGATTGCAATATTTTATTACACCCACAGGCTATGCTCATAATTTGAGCATAGCTTGTTTTCACTTTAATAGTAAAATCAAAAAGATTATGAATAATGAAGACGGAAATAACAAGAAAAGAATTATTATTTGAGGAAATATACAACGCAAAACTAAAATTTATATACGAAATTTCTATATTTAGTCCAATTTTTCCCCAGATTTCTTTAATTTATTTATATAATTTCTCTGAGTTTCTATATAATTATTTTTATCAGATAATAATTTTCTTATATCTTTTAAAAACTGTTCATATTCTTCATCTTTAAAGAAAAATTTTGCATATCCATTCTCTCCAAATTTTATATTCAAATAGTAAAAAGCTCTATCAAATAATTGTGCATCAGATTCTTCTGGATAAAGCTTTTTTTCATATGTATAAGTACTTTTTAAACACGATTCAACAGTAGTATTTCTATCAGCAGTAGAAACTATTTTTCCATAAATACTTCTAGGTTCGTGGTCAGCTGATGCTCGATGATCCTCAATTGCTTCTTTAATTAGTATTAATTCCTCATCTGAAAAGAACTTTTTTAAATTTTTATCATTAAACATAATTTCACCAGATATTATCTCATGTTTTTTAGGATTTATATAATGACCAATATCATGATAAGAAGCAACAGTATATACAATATCATAATTGATATTTGGGATAGTATCTGCGAATTTAAAACTCCTATTTATAACATATTTTATATGTTCTATATTGTGTCCCAAATCATTTTTTTGATATTCTGGGAATAGATTTTCTTCAATATATTTCTTTAAATCATTATTTATAAATTTTTTATTCAAAATTTTGCCTCACTTTCTATTATACAGCTAACAAGTGCATAATTAAAAACTAAAAATATTTTAGCATATAACAAAAGTTTTATCAATAACTTAAATTAAAGTATATCAATGAATAAAGAGGAATATATTTTTTAAAAAATAAAAGAAGAAAGTATATATAAGCTAAAAAAGAAAAATAATAAATATATATTCCATTATAAGAATGCTAAAACAATAAAAATCTTAAAAAAATCTTAAAAATCAAATAAATTTCACAAAAAAAGTTGCATAATTTTAACAATAATAGTATAATAGAAAAGGTAGTATAATATATATATAATAAAAAAGAGAGGTAAAAAAATGGAATATTTATATATACTAAGAGAAGCCTTAGTGTGGATTGTAACAATATTCTGGTTATATCAACTACTAATAAGTGTATGCTCATTAATAAAATTAAAAGATAAACCATTAAAAGTAAAAAAAGATCATAGGTTTATGGCAATAATACCAGCACACAATGAAGAAGCAGTAGTAGTAAATTTAATAGAAAGTTTAAAAAATCAAAACTACAACAAAGAATTATATGATATTTATGTAATAGCAGACAACTGCACAGATAAAACAGCACAAGTAGCAAGAGAAGCAGGTGCTATAGTATATGAAAGATTTGACCCAGACAAAAAAACAAAAGGGTATGCATTAGATTGGTTTTTACAACAAAAAATAAAAGAAGATGCACCATATGATGCTATATGTGTATTTGATGCAGACAATATAGTAGATAAAAATTTTATAAAAAACATGAATAAAAAATTATGCCAAGGAGAAGAAGTAGTTCAAGGATATAGAGATATAAAAAACCCATCTGACAACTGGATTACTTCAGGATATGCATTATTTTATTGGACAATGCACAGATTTTACCACCTAGCAAGATATAATGTAGGATTATCACCATTGCTAAATGGAACAGGATTTATGGTAAAA
>CAJFQT010000179.1 GCA_904419095.1 uncultured Clostridia bacterium
ATTTAAATTGAGAAAGAGAGGAACAGATGCAAAGAACAAAATTAAAAGATAGAATATTGCCAATTTACTCTAAAGGAGAAGAGATTTTTAACATGACTTCACACATTGTTGGAGCAGTACTTGGAATTGTTGCAACAACACTATGCGTGATTTTTGCAGCTGTACATCATAATGGATATGGTGTAGTTAGTGGGGCAATCTATGGAGTTACAATGATAATTCTATATACAATGTCAAGCATTTATCATGGATTAAGTCCGAAAAAATACTCAAAAAAAGTATTTCAAGTACTGGACCATTGTTCAATCTTTTTATTAATTGCCGGATCATACACTCCATTTGCATTATGCAGTTTCAGAGAATATAATACTGCACTTGGATGGACAATATTTGGTGTAATTTGGGCAATGGCAATTTTGGGGATAACACTAAATTCAATTGATATAAAAAAATTCAAAATTTTTTCAATGATATGTTATTTAGGAATGGGGTGGTGTATCGTCTTTACAGCCAATTTATTACCAAAACTTTTAGGAAATGTAGGATTAGGCCTATTACTAGCAGGAGGAATAGCATATTCTGTTCGGAGCAATTTTGTATGGCTTAGGGAAGAAACATAAATGGATGCATTCTATATTTCATATGTTTATTTTAGCCGGTAGTATACTACAATTTTTCTGTATATTATTGTATGTAATGTAATAATCAAAATATTCTTATACAATAAAATCAATACAAAAACATATATAATGAAAGGAATAAATATGCGAATAAAAAAAATCAATAATAAAGAAAATAAAATAATAAAAGAAAAAAATAATAACATATTTTGCAAAATAATAATATTATCACTATTAATAATATTAAGTATAAATATTTTTACAAAAGTACAAGCCACAGAAAACATTGCAAATAACAGCGAAACAAACAGTACATTGCAGACAGCAGACAATAAAAATCTAAAAAGTTATACATTAGAAGATCCAGGAATGTACATAAAAATAGATACAAATATGATAGAAATTGTTTCAGGATTAGAAAACAATGATGAAAGATTAAATACCATTGAAAATAAAGAAGAATACAAAAGTTATTTAGAGCAAAGTGGAATAGTATTGGATGCTGTAAATAATATAGGAGAAAATAATGACAAAGAAATAATAGTAGTTAAATCAAACAATGTAACATATCAAACATTACCAAATCTAAACCAATTTGCAGAAGAAGACTTAAATAATTATTATTCACAATTTATGGAATCAATAAAAAGTCAAGCAGAAAAAACACAAATAGAGGTCCAAAAAGAAGAATTATATAAAACTCAAAATGGAAATGTATATTTTCATATTATATCACAAGGAGAAATCGGAGGAATCCCAACAAAGCTTTCAACTTATTATACAATCATGAATCAAAGGCTAGTAACTATAGGATTTAGATATTTCAATACAGAAATAGATTCAAACGAAAATACAGTCATAGAAGCAACAACATTTGAAAACTTACCAAGAGATAATAGTTATCAAGAGCAAATGAATAAAGTAACAACAATTGTTATAATAATCCTAGCAATTTTTATAATCACATTTTTAATAATAAGAAGAAAAGATGCTAAAAAAATATCTTCAGAAGTAAAAGACAAAGAATTAAAAAGTTATTTAAAATTTGGTGGAATACTAAGTTTAATGTGGATATTAATGATTTATCAAGTATATCTAAGAATATTAGATATAAACACACTTATTCAAACAGATGGAATATTAGCATACAGAATAATAATGATAATTGAATGTATTTTAGCATTCGCAGTAAATTTGTTTATTGCAATAAAAATTCTAATAAGAAAAAAACAAAGTGTAAAACATATAAAAATGGGATTAATAATTAATGCAGTAATAATATTAATTGCAAGTCTAACAAGAATTATATCAATGATAGCAGTACAAAAAAATATACCTTCAATAGAATATTTTGAACAAGAATTCTCTCTTTTAATATATAATGCTGTATATACTGCAATATGGTTTTTCTATATGAAATTTTCTCAAAGAGTAAAAATATATTACTATGAACAAGATGAAATACATTATTACAGATTAAATGAAATGATTAAAAATATAAAAGAAAAAATTAAAAATAAAAAGGAAAAACATACAAGCGAAACAAAGAAAAAAGGTAAAAAATAATTTTACATAGATAAAGAAAAGTAAAAAAATATAAGCAATAAAGAACAAAAGAAAGGAACTCGAGATGATAGAAAAAGCACTAAAAAAGAACATTAAATTGATAGTAATATTTATAT
>CAJFQT010000180.1 GCA_904419095.1 uncultured Clostridia bacterium
CAAGCAAGAATATACTACACATTAGGATTTATAGTATTAATCACAATAGGAGGAGGAGTATTCCTAATTAAGAGATTTGTATTATAAAAAATAATAAAAAAGCAAGTAAAAAAATAACTAAACAATTATATAATATTTAATAAATAGAGAATATTTTACTACAAAAATAGAAAAATATTCTCTATTTTTATTATATTTCTAACTTCTATAAAAAATAGTTACAATTCAGCATGGTAAAAAAATAAGCTATCCGAAAGATTGATATATAAAGTCAGGAATACAAGGTTTCCCTAAGTAAATATTACATATTTAAATAATTGTAATAGAAAAGTAAAAAAAATATAAAATAGATGTAATAAAAAACAAAAACGCGAAAAATAAAAATCCGTAAGAACATTCTCATAGGCAAAAAGAAAGGGATAAAAGTGGCAAATAAAGACATTGACTCTTAGAAAAATATATTATTTAATTATATTAATAATATTAAAAGCAAAAGAAGGGGAAAATATGAAAATTAAAAGAATATTGTTTATTTTAATATTTATAGCATTTTTTATTTTAACTTTATCAGGAAACAAATCAAAAGCTAAAACAATGGATACACCAATTTATCTGGGAACACAAGAATTTAGAACTGATTCTGACCCTGCAAATATGGGATATGCAATAAATGATCCAGACACAAATGGTTCTACAAGTGGAGGGAATATAAAAGGTGCTAAACTATGGAAAATAGTAAAGTACAGTAGCCCAAGTGCAACAACATATGATAACAGTATTGACTACTATTGCATAAGAGCAGGAATTGGATTTAGAAACACAGATGGAAAAGTTCTATACAATGTATCATATGACTTCAAAAAAGACAGAAGTCAATTACAATCCTCAACGAACAATATTCTAAAAATATTATCAAGTGACAATGTTTACTATAAATTACTTGCAATGTCAGATTTAATGTATATAAAAGGAGAATCAACAACACAAGAAAGAACAGAACTAATTGAAAAAGCATGCAGTTCAGTAGGAGTAGATGTAGAAGACTTTGCAGTAGAGGTAACAGACTCAGACATAGAAGCAGTACAGCAAGCAGCATTATGGTATTTTACAAATCAAGATGAAACAGAAAATTTTTCACAGATATATGATCAGTTAGGAATGGAAAATCAGCAATGGTTAAGATATAAAATAAAAGGAGAAAGCAGTTATAGACCATTAAGTGACTACGATGGTAGTGGGCTTGAAGGAGAGCAAAGACAAATACAGGCAATAGCGATATATAATTATTTAATAAATACAACTAAAAAAAATGAACAAAGCTATAAAAATGGAACAGCAAGGTCTAGAAGTATAATCACACTATATGCCAATGCAACCGATTTTAATGAACAACCAGTAATAGTAATAGAAAAAGAACCAGCAGAATTTGATTTAGCATTAAGAAAATACATAACAAAAGTAAATGGAACAAATGTTAATATATCAAGAAATCCAGTAATAGACACAAGTACACTAGACACAGAAACAACAGCAATATACAAACACAAAAAAGATCCAGTAAAAGTAAAATATGGAGACACAGTAACATATAGCATAACAATATATAATGAAGGAGATATAGATGGAAGAGCAAGTAAAATAATAGACCAATTACCAACAGGGTTAAAATTCTCAAAAGTAAATACATCGGGATATACGCCACAATATAATGAGCAAACAAATCAAGTAACAATAACAAAAAATACAAGAAATAATTTAAATGCGTATGATGGAAAAACATTATCATCAGAAACAATAGAAATAGAATGTACAGTAGAAACGGTAAAAGGAGAAATATTAACAAATGTAGCTTGGATATCAGAAGAAATAGATGCAAATGGAACAGTTATAACAACAGCGAAAGGTAAAGATAGAGACTCAGAACCAGGAACAAAACCAAATGTAAACAAAGACAATATGACAGACTACAAAGGAAACACAAGCAATAAAACAGACCTAACAAACACAAACTACTTCTACAAAGGAGAACAAGATGATGATGATTTTGAAAAACTAATAACAGAAGCAATAACAGGAAACTATCAAGTACAATTAGAAAAAGTAGATAAAGATACCATAGCAAAAAAACTACAAGGAGCAGAATTTGAAGTAACATTACCAGGAAAGACAAAAGAGACAAAAACAACAAATGAAAATGGAATAATAGACTTAGGAACAGTAGAAATAACAGAAATAGCAAACAAAGATACAATAATAGACACATTAGAAATAGAAGTAGAAAAACAACTAGTAAACGGAAGTTATTCAGCAAAAAATGTAACAATAAAATCAGGACAAGTAGAAGGAACAGAAGTAAAACTAGAAGGAAATACAATAAAAATAACAATAGGAAATGTACAAAAAGAATTTGACTTAGCATTAAGAAAATATATAACAAAAGTAAATGGAACAAATGTTAATATATCAAGAAATCCAGTAATAGACAAAAGTACACTAAACACAGGAACAACAGCAACATACAAGCACAAAAAAGATCCAGTAAAAGTAAAATATGGAGACACAGTAACATACAACCTAACAATATATAATGAAGGAGAAATAGACGGAAGAGCAAGCAAAATAATAGACCAGTTACCAACAGGGTTAAAATTCTCAAAAGTAAACACATCAGGATACACATCACAATATGATGAAGAAACAAATCAAGTAACACTAATAAAAAATACAGAAAATAATTTAAAAGCATATGATGGAGAGAATTTATCATCAGAAACAATAGAAATAGAATGTACAGTAGAAACAGTAAAAGGAGAAATATTAACAAATGTAGCTTGGATATCAGAAGAAATAGATGCGAATGGAACAGTTATAACAACAGAAAAAGGAAAAGACAGAGACTCAGAACCAGGAACAAAACCAAATGTAAACAAAGACAATATGACAGACTACAAAGGAAACACAAGCAATAAAACAGACCTAACAAATACAAACTATTTCTACAAAGGAGAACAAGATGATGATGACTTTGAAAAACTAATAACAGAAACAATAACAGGAAACTATCAAGT
>CAJFQT010000181.1 GCA_904419095.1 uncultured Clostridia bacterium
ACAATTAGAAGCAGAAGAAAGAGAAAAAACAGGTATAAAGAATTTAAAAGTTGGGTTTAATAAGGTATTTGGATATTTTATTGAAGTAACAAAATCAAATTTAAATCAAGTACCAGATAGATATATTAGAAAGCAAACATTAACAAATGCAGAAAGGTATATAACAGAGGAATTAAAAAATTTAGAAAATCAAATTCTAGGTGCTGAGGAAAAAGTTGTTAATTTAGAATATAATGCATTTACACAAATACGTGAAGAGATTGCAAGAAATGTAAAAAGATTACAAAAAACAGCAACAGTAATATCAAACTTAGATGTATTAACATCATTTGCTGGGGTGGCAGAAGATATGAATTATTGTATGCCACAAGTAGATCATTCTGGTGTAATAGATATAAAAGGTGGGAGACATCCTGTAATTGAGAAAATGCTAGGAGCAGGAGCTTTTGTAGAAAACGATACATATTTAGATAAAGATGAAAATAGACTATCAGTTATAACTGGTCCAAATATGGCAGGAAAATCAACTTATATGAGACAAGTAGCATTAATCACTTTAATGGCACAAGTAGGAAGTTTTGTTCCAGCACAAGAAGCGCATATTGGTGTGGTAGATAAGATTTTTACAAGAGTAGGTGCATCAGATGACTTAAGTATGGGACAAAGCACATTCATGGTAGAAATGATGGAAGTTGCATCAATATTAAAAGAAGCAACAAGTAATAGTTTGGTAATATTAGATGAAATTGGTAGGGGAACATCAACATATGATGGACTTTCAATTGCTTGGGCTGTTGCAGAATATATAGCTGATAAAGAAAAATGTGGAGCTAAAACTTTATTTGCAACACATTATCATGAATTAACAGAATTAGAAGAAAAATATGAGGGAATAAAGAATTATTCTATTGCTGTAAAAGAAAAAGGTGAGGATATAATTTTCTTAAGAAAAATAGTAAGAGGTGGAACTGATGAAAGTTATGGTATACATGTAGCAAAATTAGCAGGAGTTCCAAAACCAGTAACAGAAAAAGCAAATCAAATATTGAAATCATTAGAAAGAAAAAATATCTTGACAGGAAAAAAGGAAGAAAAGAAAGATAAAAAACAGGTAGAAGGACAATTTGATTTATATAATTATAAATTAGCGGAAATTGCACATGAGATTGATAAAATAAATTTGAATGAATTAACACCAATAGATGCATTAAATACTTTAGTTAGAATAAAAGAGAAAATGAAATAAATTTCATAATTTAAAATATTAATTTAATATTTGTGTAATAAACTTTAAAGAGTTATAATACAGGATGTGCTTAAACTTTTTTGGCACGTCCTATTATTTTGCAATTTATCTTACAAAAATGTAAGACAAATGTAAGATAAAAAAATGGCAAGGAAATTTTATATGTCCTATAATATAGTTAGAATATAGGAAAGGAGATTTTATAATGAACAATGTATTAGAGGTAAAAAACATTGAAAAATACTATGGAAATAAATCAAATTTAACAAAGGCGATTGATGGTATTAGTTTTAACGTGGGAAAAGGAGAATTTGTTGGAATAATGGGAGCATCTGGCTCAGGTAAAACTACTTTATTAAATTGTATTTCAACAATAGATAGGGTCACTGCAGGAAAAATTATTATCAATAATCAGGATATAACAAAGTTAAAAGGAAATAAACTAAACAAATTTAGAAGAGAAGAATTAGGGTTTATATTTCAAGATTTTAACTTGCTTGATACATTAACTGCATATGAAAATATTGCACTTGCATTAACAATCCAAAAAGTAAATTCTAATGAAATAGATAAAAAAGTAAAACAAGTAGCAGAAAAACTTGATATTTCTGAAATATTAAATAAATATCCTTATCAAATATCTGGAGGGCAAAAGCAAAGGGTAGCATCAGCAAGAGCAATTATAACAAATCCTAAGATGGTACTTGCTGATGAGCCAACTGGAGCATTAGATTCAAAATCTGCAAGACAATTGTTAGAAACATTTGAGCATTTAAATAAAAATTTAGGAGCAACAATTTTAATGGTTACTCATGATGCTTTTACTGCAAGCTATGCAGATAGAATTATATTTATAAAAGACGGAAAAATTTTTAATGAGCTTATAAAAGGTGAAGATACAAGAAAACAATTCTTTGAAAAAATAATCGAGGTACAGACACTTCTTGGAGGTGATTTAAACGATGTT
>CAJFQT010000182.1 GCA_904419095.1 uncultured Clostridia bacterium
CAATTGACCATAAAGTATCACCTTTACTCACAAAATCAATTTTATATTTTGTTTTTGTATTTGAATATGAAGATAATGTAATAAATAATATCATTATTATAACTAATAAAATAAAACATATTGACCTTTTAAATTTATTCTTATTTACTATTTTTAATTTTTTCATTGACTTGTCCTCCTTCATTTTCAAAATATGTTTTCTGTATTCACATTATAACCGAACATTATTTCGTTGTCAATAGTTTTACGAACAAAAGTTTAATAAAATAAGTAAGTAGACAAAAATCGACTTTCTTCATATTATATATAAATACAATTTAAAGGAGGACTTTTATGGATTTTCAAGGAATAAAAATAGGATTTGTACTTACTGGATCTTTTTGTACTTTTAGAAAAGTCATCCCTAAAATAAAAGATTTAAAAGAAAAAAAAGCAAAAATTCTACCTATCATGTCATATAATGCATATAATTTAGATACTAAATTTGGAAAAGCTGAAGATTTTATACTTGAAATTGAAAATATAACAGGCAATAAAATTATTCACTCAATTCAAGGTGCTGAACCAATAGGCCCCAAAAATTTAACAGATATTATGATAATTGCCCCATGCTCTGGAAACACAATGGCCAAACTTGCCTGTGATATCATAGATACACCTGCCACAATGGCTGCTAAATCACATTTAAGAAATAATAGACCTCTTGTTATTGCTCCATCAACAAATAATGGTTTAAGTGGAAATGCTGAAAACATTGGAAAATTATTAAATAGAAAAAACTACTTTTTTGTTCCATTTAAACAAGATAATCCAATAACAAAACCTAGGTCAATTGTTTTTGATGCTGATTATATTGAAAAAACATTACAATATGCATTAGAAGGACAACAAATTAGTCCTATTTTATTATAAATAAGTTTCTCAAATAAAAAAGAAGATATAAAAGTATTTAATTTGTTAAATATAAACTAAATACATAATAATATCTTCTTTTTCTCGTATGTATGATTTTCTTTTTTAGTTAATATTTTTTCTATAAAATAAATTATATATAACAACTATATTATATATCTAATAGTTGAAAAAACAGTATCAACAATTATTGTTACAATAAATATACTCACTAAAACTCCCTGTGCATTTTTAGAAATTTTTGCATTCATTTTTTGTATGAAATCTTCAACTTTAGGATGCAATTTTTCTAATAAAAACACACCAATTAAGCCCCAAAATATAGAATACAATAAACTTACTCTACCTTGAATATTTAAAAAATCATTTGAATAATCCCACCATCTTAAGCCAAATAGCATTTCTAAGACTAAAGATACTAAATATTCAAAAACTGTAAAAGCAATTGTTGATATTATAAATTTCATAAATGGTTTTCCATATAATCTCTTAGTTGCCATAATTAATATAACTGCTCCAAAACCATATATAGGACAAATTGGACCATAAAGAAAACCTCTTTTAACAAAATACCCATTTATTAAAATAGCATATATTGTTTCTATAATCCATCCCAAAAAAGAATATATAAAAAAATATGAAATATAATCTATAATTTTATCTTTAGTAGTTTTTAATATTGCTATTTCATTCATAAATAATCCCCTATAAATTCCTTTCATTTTAATTATTTTTCAATGCTTTTATTACTTCAGATGTTGTTTTATTTTTATCAAATTTATTTATAATAAATATTCCTATTCCGACTATTAGAAAAGTCATTGCATATATTATAATGCTCATTTTCCAATCTCCTGCCACTAAATTTGAACCTGCAAATGTTGAAGAAACTACAGAAGGTAGTCTCGCAAAAGTTGATATCATTATAAATCTAAAAGGTTTAATTGGCAATAGACCAGCTATATAAACTAATAAATCTTTTGGTGTACCTGGTATTATGAATAATATAAGCATTATACTCTCTATCTTTTTAGCATTTTTGAATAGTTTACTATTTTCTATTTTTTTTACCTTCTCTTCGCTACAGAAATCATAAACAAATTTTCTTCCCAATTTTCGTACAATAAAAAATATTGCTGTAGATATAATAAAAACAGATACGGTAATAAAAATTGTTCCCCCTATGCCACCATAACACATACCAGCTAAAATTTCTAAAGGCTCTCCAGGTAATATAAATAAAAATATTTGTGCAACTTGAAGGCCAAACAAAG
>CAJFQT010000183.1 GCA_904419095.1 uncultured Clostridia bacterium
ATTGCAGCAGTCAAAGTAATTGTAGAAGAAGCAGGTGGAACAGTTACAGATTTATTTGGAAATGAACAAAGATATGATGAAAGTATAAATGGAGCAGTTATTAGTAATGGAAAAGTACATAATGAAGTAACTGAAACAGTGAAGAAATATTTAAAAGATAGAAAATAACCAGATATTAATTGGAGGAATTTGAAATGGAAAATTATTTTGTAATACATGGAAGTTTTGGAAGTCCGTTTGGAAATTGGTTTAGTTGGTTATATGATTTTATAGAAGGTGAAGGAAAACAAGTATATGTACCAGACTTTCCTATTGGTGTAGGATACCAAAATTATGAAAATTGGAGCAAATTGCTTAAATATTACTTGAGTTTAGGATTAATCAATGAAAATACTACAATTATAGGACATAGTATTGCACCAGTATTTATATCAAAATTTTTAGTTGAAAATAAAGTAAAAGTTAAAAAATTAATATTTGTGTGTGGATTTAACAACTATATAGGAATAAATGAAGAATATGATAATGTTAATAAATCTATGTATTTTGATAACTTAGAAGATGTAAAAAAGTATGCAAATGAAATAATTTGTTTCTATTCTGATAATGACCCATATGTAAAATATGAAACTGAAAAAGATTTTGCGGATAAAATTGCAACGGAACAAGTTTTTATTCCTAATGCAGGACATATCAATAGTGAAAGTGGATATGATACTTTTGAAAATATAGTAAGCTATTTATAAGTTTATATTACGAAAAATTGAAAATTTTTGTAATATAGAAAACAAATTGCCGGAAACTTTCGTAAATCATTTGATATTTACGAAAATTTCCGGCAATTTTATAGAATAAATAAGTGTATTTTAATTTAAATTGGGCATATTATATATTGAACAATATTTTTTATGCAAAAATATTGCATAAAAAATAAAAAAGTGTTATAATTTTATAAATTAGTTAGGAGGAATTTGTTATGATAACAAGTTTAAAATTTAATAATTGTTTTGCATTTAATAATAAAGTAGAGATGAATTTGAAAGCAGATATGAGAACAAAAAAATTTTCATCTAATATAACTAATATAAATGATAATCTTAATATATTAAAGTCAGCAGTTATCTATGGACCAAACAATACAGGAAAAACCACTTTTATAAATTGTATAAAAGCAGTTAAAAATACTTTGCTAAATAAGGAAATACATCTAGATTCAAACATATTTACAGAAAATAATATTTGTGAAGAATCTATTTCTTTTATATATGAAGAAAAAGAATACTTATATGAATATAAGTTCGATGATGAAAAAATGCTATATGTATATGAAAAAATGTCTGAAATAGTAAAAGACAAATATAATAATGAAAAAGAAGAACTAATATTTTTAAAGGACACAATAAATGAAAAATATGAATGTCCAAAAGATAAAGAATTAGAAAAAGTATTAAATATAACTTCTAACAACAATATTTTAATATATACAGTACAAATTGAAAAGTTTCATATATTAGAAAAGATAAAAGATATATTAACAGGTATTGGAAATAGTATAGAGATAGTAGATATGAACAAAATACCTATTTCAAAAACAATACAGATGTTAAAAAATAAAGATGATGAAACCAAAAAAGTTGTAGATTTTATAAAAAATGCTGATTTATATTTAGATGATTATATGTATGTAGAAGATTTAGATGTTGAAATAGATGGAAAAATTGCAGATGAGAAACTACTAAAAAATCAAAATTTAATGGATCAAATAAAAGTTATATCAGTCTATAAAGGGCAAGCTGTACCAAGTATTATATTTGACTCATTAGGAACAAGAAAATTTGCAGCTCTTGCAAGTTATGTAATAGAAGCAATAGAACAAGGAAAGACATTGATAATTGATGAATTGGATAGTAGTTTACATTTTAAAATTACAAGAGCAATAATTAGTATGTTTAATAATGAAATAAACAAAAATGCACAATTAATAGCGACACTTCATGATATAAGTTTATTAGATTGCAAAAGAATGTTTAGAAAAGAACAAATATGGTTTACAGATAAAGATGAAAATGGAACAGATTTATATTCTTTAAAAGACTTTAGTTATGCAGAGA
The DNA here is from genome assembly GCA_904419095.1 of uncultured Clostridia bacterium. Classification (GTDB taxonomy): domain Bacteria; phylum Bacillota; class Clostridia; order TANB77; family CAG-508; genus CAG-269. The sequence goes on from CAJFQT010000183.1 coordinate 2,112, forward strand.
ATGGTGTAAGAGATACA
>CAJFQT010000184.1 GCA_904419095.1 uncultured Clostridia bacterium
ATTCACGAATTAAAGTATAAAAATAAAATTCAGAGGAGGAAAAATATGAAAAATCAAAAGAAAAAAAGAAAAAATACGAAAGGAATAACTTTAATAGCATTAGTAATAACAATAATAGTATTACTAATATTAGCAGGAGTGACAATATCAGCATTATCTGGTGATAATGGAATACTAACAAATGCTTCAAAATCAAAGATAGAAACAGAAGAATCAAGTGAAGAAGAATCAAGGAGATTAACAACTTTAGAGGCTACAACCAATATAGATGGGATAACTCATAAAGATAGCAGTACAGGAACAGAAAAAACTGTAGAAATACCAGCAGGATTTGCTGTATCACAAGTAGAAGGAGAAAATACAATTGAAGATGGATTAGTTATAATTGATAAAAATGAAAATGAATGGGTATGGATAGAGGTACCAAAAGAAATAACAGCTGAAACAAATAGTAGTGAAGAAATATTTAATGCATTAAACAATTACACTATAGATTATCGATTAAGTTATAATACTGATGTATGGTACGAAGGATGCGGTTTAACAGAAGATGAGTATAATGTACAAAAAGATAAAATGCTATATAGCATAAAAGAAAATGGTGGCTTTTGGATTGGCAGATATGAATCAGGAAGTGAAACACCAAGAAAATCAAGCTCAGATAATTTAACGAAGATGATAATAAAGCAAGATAAATATCCATATAATTTTGTAACAGTTAGTCAAGCACAATATCTAGCCAATCAATTATCTACAACTCAATATACTGGTAGTCTTCTATTTGATATTCAATGGGATTTAACTTGTAAATATTTAGAAGAAAAGGGAGCAAAAACTCAGGAAGAAATAAAAATAAATAGTAATTCATGGGGAAATTATATTGGAGATGATAAAAATGAAGTGGCTTTTACAATAGAAAGAGGAGAATATAGTCTAGATGATGGGGCAAATTTTAATGCCGTAAATGGAAAATATAAAAAAGAAAATTCAGTACCAGTGTTATTAACAACAGGAGCAAGTGAAAGAAATAAAGTATTAAATATATATGATTTTGCAGGAAATGTAGATGAATGGACTCTAGGAAAAATCCCATCAATTAAACCATCCTTATTCAGAAGCGGTCCATATAATGGAACAGGGACTACTTTTCCAGCTTGGACACATCCAAATACATCAACTGATACTAGTTTATCAAAAATTGGATTTAGAGTTACAATATATTAAATATATACTAAATGGATGCAAAGTAATAATATTGAAAAGATATATGGTTAAATAAACTTGAAAAAATATATAACTAATTATTTCAGAGAACTTGCTCATACAAAAAAAGAAACCAAAGTGTAGTTACTTAACTAACTTTGGTTTCTTTTGATATTTTCAATTTTGAAGTAGTAAATATAAAATAATTTTACTGCAACAAAAATATAAAAACGTCTTGTAAAAGAACATCATTAATGATATACTTTTAATAAATTACACAAAAGAGGGGGAAATGAAAAATGTTTATCTTTGACATTTCAAATTGGATTACATTATTATTAATGCTAGCAATTACAGTATTATTAATATTTTTATCACAAGAAGTTAAAAAAAGCTATATTGCAGCAATACCATTATTTGTTTATTTAATATTAGTAGTAATTCATATTGTACAACTATTATCATTAGCACAAGAATTTACAGACATAAGAGGCATATTAGTGCGTTGCATTGGTATTGATTTTGTATTTATTGCAATCACATTCTTTGCATATCTATGGGTAGATGATGTAGAAGTTAAAGTTAAAGGAAAAAATAGCATCGATAATAGCTTAGAATGGATGTGGAAAAAAGTATAAATATTGAAGAACTGTAAGTTTAAAATTCTAACTAGAAAATGAATAATAATATAACGATAAAGATTGATTGTTATCGCATAGAAGAAAAATTAGCTTTAACAATCAATCTTTTTTTATTCAAATTATTACAAGTCACAAGAGTTAATTGCATTTTATCACTCTCAAATGAATATATAGGTGAAAGGTCTAATTCATTTACTTCATATATTTTAAAAACAGAA
>CAJFQT010000185.1 GCA_904419095.1 uncultured Clostridia bacterium
AAGCGAAAAAAAATAAAAAGAAAAATATATAATAAAAAAATAAAAATTAAAAGAAAAGAATTAAAAAAAATAAATGATAATATTTTTATATTAAATGTAAAAAATAAAAAAACAAAAAATATAATAAATGACATAGAAAAATATGAAATTTTTTTTGATTATATTATAGTTGACACAAAAAATAAAAATGACTTAAAAATCTTAAACAAAAAAAGCGAAAATGTATTAATAATAAATGGAAAAAACCTAGGCATACAAGAATTAGAAAGAATTTTTTATATAGACCAAAAAAATTCACATAAATCTCAAAAAAGTTTACATATAGTAATTAATAAAGTAAATAAAAAAACAATAATGAAAGATATATTAGAAAAAATTTTCAATAACATAGAATCAATAACGTACATTAAAAAAAGTAAATTAATAAAATAATAAAAAAATAACAAAAATAAATTTAAAAAATAAATGAAAAAATAAAATAAATAAAAAAATAAATTAAATAAAAAATAAAAAAATAAATAAAAAGATAAATTAAAAATAAATGAAAAAATAAAATAAATTAAAAAATAAATAAAAAATAAAATAAAAAAACAAATAAAAAGATAAATTAAAAAAATAAATAAATTAAATAAATAAATTAAAAAATAAATAAAAAATAAATTAAAAAAAAATAAATAAAAAATAAATTAAAAATAATAAAAAAATTTAAAAAATAATAAAATAATAATTAATTAATAAAAAGGAAGTGATAAAATGGAAGTAAACGAATTAGAACAAAATCAAACAATAGAAAAAGGATTAGAAAAGGAAAATGAGCAAAAAAATTTTTTAGAAAGTACATTAGGAAAAACCATAAATACAGCAGTAGATTTTGGAATAAGAGCACTATTACCAGACTTTATAGAAGACCAAGTAATAAATTTAAAAGATAACCTACTTGAATATGGACTAAAAGATGGAATAAAAGAAACAATAGATGATGCAATTGATTTAGGAAAAAGTGCATTAGGTATTATTACAGGAGATTTCCAAAATATAAATCAAGCACAAAAAGCAATAGAAAAAGGAGGAATAATAGATGGAATGTCAGCATTAATTGACACAGTAGTAAATAAGATTAGTGAAAAAGGATTAATAAATACCAACATTGCCAATACAATAAAACAAGGAAAAAATATTATATTAGATAACATAGAAAATAATATAGAAAAAACATTTACAAGTCAAACAAATTCTATAGAAAATGTAAATACATATATAAATGAATGGAAAAACTGTTATAATAATAAAGATTTTGAAGGGATGGAAAAAGAATACGAAAAATTAGAAGAAGAATTAAAAAATCTAATTCCACTTGAAAATACATTAAAGCAAGCTAGAAATGTAGAAAATATACATAATTTAATAAAAAACAATGGAAAAGATTTTAACTTATCAGAGGAAGCATTACAATTAGCTAGTAAATTATAAAATAAGAATTTTATAAATCCTTATCATATTTCTTCAAAAAAGTAAAAGAACTATGAATTAATTCATAAATATATTTTAAAGTATCATCCGAACATTTACACAAAATATGATTAATTTTTGAAATATCATCATTATCTTCTATATTTCCAAACAAAATAAAATCAGCAGAAAAACCAGTATAATCAACGATTTTCTTCAAAGTTTTTATACTTAAAGATCTTTCTCCTCTTTCAATTTGACCTAAAAAGACTTCAGAAACATCAATCATTTCAGAAAATTTTTCTCTACTCATATGAAAATTCTCCCTAATATTACGTATTCTTTCACCAACTAACATATTATCATTTTTTGCAGAATATTTTTGCATAATAATTACTCCTTCATATAAACTAAGCTAAATATATTATACATATTATATAATAAATTTATAGGTTTACTAATAAGCTAAAAGCATACATAAAACAAATACTAAATATTGAAAAAAAGATATGTATATAGTAGAATTAAAAATAGTCAAAAATAATGAATAAAAATATATAAAAATATAAACGGAAGGTGATAAAATGGAAAAAGAAAAAAA
>CAJFQT010000186.1 GCA_904419095.1 uncultured Clostridia bacterium
ACTGTCATACGTAGGGAGGTTTTCATTTGTATTTTTTCAAACTTCTATATTTAATTTTTTCTTTTTTATGTATTGCTTTTTTTATTAGAAAATGATATAGTTTTCTTAGTTTTAAGATGATTATAAATCAAAATAATTTATATAAAATTTTTAATAAAAATATAAAGCACAGAGAAGTTAATTTAATAATTAAATTTACTTCTCTGTGCTTTTTACAATCCTTTTATAAATTATATTAATTTATTACTTTTTTAAACTATAAGAACTATATCATTCTCTAATTAAAAAAGCAATAGATTTATAAAAAAATAGAAGAAAAATAATTAAGAGTTAAAAAAGCTTATTTAAAGAAACTTATTGAATTATTTGTATTATAACGATTATTTCTTTTATACAAATTAATATACTTTATAAAAACAAAAGAAAGGATTGAAAATAATGAGAAACAAAGAAGTAACAAAAAAAGAAGGAATAACACTAATAGCCTTAGTAATAACAATAATAATCTTACTAATTTTAGCAGGAATAACAATAACAGCAATAACAGGAGAAAATGGACTATTAAATAGTGCACTAAAAGCAAAAGAAGAAACAGAAATAGAAAACGAAAAAGAAATAATAGGAAGAGCAACAGCTCAAACAATTGGAGAAGATGATAGAGGAAACATACAAAAAGAAACACTGCAAGAAAATTTAGATAATGAAACCTCAAAAGGAAAAACAGAAGTAAAAGAAAAAAATGAAAAATTTGAAGTAATATTCACAGATAGTAAAAGACATTATTTAGTAGACAAAGACGGAAATGTGAGAAAAGAAGAATGGTGGAGTGAAAAAGACGAAGAAGAAAATAATTATATAACAAATGGAAATATCACATTACAAACCGGAGATTATATATTATATGATGCAAATGATAATGGAGAATATACATATACATCCACAGCAGAAAGAACAGGAATAGCAAGTGGAGAAAATCAAACATTTAGTAGTAATTACGAAACAAAATGGAGATTATTAGGTGTGGAAAATACAGAAAGTGGAGACTATTTAATGTTAGTACCAGAAAAAGAAATAAAATCAATAACACAACAAAGATTGGGATTAGTTGGTGCAGAAGGGTACGTATATGGAATAGAAGAAATAGAAAATATAAGTAAAATATATGGAAATGGAAAAGGAGCATTGTATGCACGAGCGATGAAAGTAGAAGATGTAAATAAAATTACAGGATATGACCCATTAAACACTGGTGATGGAACGATTTATCAACAAGGAAAAGCTCTTGAATACTTAAATGAAATTACAATCACAAGGACAGAATATGCAAAACATGAATTTAACTGTTCTAATGGTGCAGAAGTAAATTATTCATATTCATCTGTTTGTTATTTTAATGAAAATAATGAATATAAAAGAATAGAACAAGGAAAATCTATAACTCTTACCTGCACATACTATAGATACTATGCAACTACATTAACAAATAATTCAACAGGAGATAAAAAAGGTATTTCGGAAAATAGTAGAGAATATTCTATGCTTTTTTCTAGCGATACATCTTATTGGACAGCCTCAAAATATGTTTTAGGAGGAAAAGATTCTGGTGGTAATGCTGCTATTGGTGATTTTAACACAGAAACCAATTATAGCTTTTTTAGAATAGGTAATGGCGTTGTAGGAGCATCACCATCAACATACTGTATAGCAGTTGGTGGGAACAAAATGAAGAATAATGCAGGAGGAATTAAACCAATAGTTTATTTAAACAAAGATATTCAGTTAAGAGAAAGTGGAAATCAAGTAAATTCATGTACTGAATGGAAAATAGAAATTTAAGTAATATATTAGTTGAGATGATATACCTTAAACAGAAAATCACGCTAAACAAAGTTTTCATTTAGATAAGAACAAAGCGAGCAGAGCTCGCACTCTTGTGGCTGATTAAAATTTCAGCCTTTTATTTTTTTGCCCTTTTTATATTTTCCTTTTTCATAATTTAATATATAATTTCTTTGGTGATTATATTGCAACCTT
>CAJFQT010000187.1 GCA_904419095.1 uncultured Clostridia bacterium
TGTTTATGGTATATGAATCCGTTCAAACCTACCTGCACACAAACATTTCCATATAATGGCTCTGGAACATTGCATACAAGACTTGGCAAGCACTGCTTCTATAGACCAACTGCTCAATACAAAAATACTTAAAACAAAATATTATTTAAAAGAAAGGAGTTTTTTATGCCAGAAGAACCAATTAGGAGAGTTCAAATAAATGAAAATTCTCCAGAAATTATTACAAATGATATGTATACACCAGCATTCTTAAGAGAACAGATAGGAAAACTTATAAGAGTAGAATTTTTAATAGGAACAAATAATTTAACAGACAGAATAGGAATATTAGAAGATGTAGGAGTAAGCTACATTTTACTTCGATCTGTAGAAAGTAATAATCTATTATATTGTGATATTTATTCAATAAAATTTGTAACAATAGCTGAAAATCCATTTAGAAGAGCAAATTTGGGATATGGCTTAAACTTTTAATAGACATCTTTTAAAAATTTAAATAAAATAGTTGTATTTTCCAAAAATATTGATATAATAAGAAAGTAGAGAAAAAGACTTGCTAATTAAAAACACAGAAAGATTAGCATCAAAAACTTCTTAGCAAAGTCTTTTTAAGCGTTTTAATAAAAAAGAAACAATAAGAAAATAGAGCAGAGTAGAAAACTACAAAGAGATAAAAGGGAGGAATTAATATGTTAAAAAAAGTTGCAATTTTAGCAAATGGAGGGGATGTAGCAGGATTTAATGCCGTAATAAGAGGAATTGTAAAAACGGCGGAAAATAATGGTATAGAATGCTACGGATTTATTGATGGGTATAATGGATTACTAAAAAATGACTATGTATTATTAAGCACAGCAGAACACGGAAATGCAGAAGGAATACTACCTAAAGGTGGATCTATAATTGGTTCATCAACAAACGCAAATGTATTTAATTATAAAGTAATAAACGAAAATGGAGAAGTAGAATATAAAGACTTATCAGATATATGTGTTGAAAATGTAAAAAAAGACGGATTTGATTGTGTATTCACATTAGGAGGAGACGGAACACAAAAATCAGCAAGAGATTTTTCATTAAAAGGATTAAATGTAATAGGAGTGCCAAAAACAATAGACAATGATGTAGCATGTACAGAAATAACATTTGGATATAATACAGCTGTATCAGTAGCAATGGAAGCGATAGACAGACTACATACAACAGGAGAAACACATCATAGAATCATGGTACTTGAAGTAATGGGAAGATATGCAGGATGGATAGCATTAGAATCTGCAATAGCAGGAGGAGCAGATGTAGCACTAATTCCAGAAATACCATATGATATTGAAAAAGTGGCTCAAAAAATAAAAAACAGACAAAAAAGAGGTAAAAATTTTAGTGTAGTTGTAGTATCAGAAGGAGCAATGCCAAAAGGAGGAACAATTACAGTAGAAGGAACAAGAGATAATGGACAAGGCGTTGACAATACAAAATTAGGAGGAGTTGGACCAAAAGTTGCAAAACAACTTGAAAAACTAACAGGACTGGAAGCAAGAAACACAACTTTAGGATACATGCAAAGAGGAGGAACACCAACAGCATTTGATAGAGTTTTATCAACAAAATACGGAACAAAAGCAATGCAACTTGCAATGGAAGGAAAATTCGGAACATTAACAGTTATAAAAAATGGAAAACTAGACTATGTATCATTAGAAGATGTAGTAGGAAACAACAAAAAAGTCGGAGCAGTTTCAGGAAACACAGCAGAAAGTAATCAAAGAAAAGTAACAATGGATGATGATTTAGTAAAAACTGCAAGAAGTGTAGGAATAAATCTAGGTGATTAAGGGAACATTGGGGACACGCCAAAATGTTCCTTTTTATTTTTTTGTTTTTTTTGGGGAACGTTGGGGACACGCAGGAACGTTCCTGCGTGTCCCCAACGTTCCCAACCCCAAAAGCAAATTATTACATTTATATTACAAATTAAAAATTTTGTTGTTTGTTTTAAATATTATTGATATAATTTGGATATATTAAAAATTACGAAGGAGGAATCGTTATGTTAAAATCAAACGTTGGATGGAGTACAAATGTAGATAGTTATACACAAGGGAAGGAGTCAGCTGCAAAAGCTGTTGTAGATTTAATTCAAACAAAAGTAGCATTTCTATATACATCAGTAGATTGTAATGTAGAAAAAGTGTTAGAAGGAGCAAAGTCTGAATTAGGTACAGCTCCAATTATTGGATGTACTTCAAGTGCAGG
>CAJFQT010000188.1 GCA_904419095.1 uncultured Clostridia bacterium
TCTTTTACTCTTCTATTGAATCATTCATGTCAGGTGTTAATGTTTCAATACTTACAACTTTTCCTCCATCAGTCGTTCTCATTAATGTTACACCTTGTGTTGATCTACCTAACACACTTATATCTTTTACTTTTAATCTTATAATTGTTCCTGTATCTGTTATTAGCATTACATCATCATTATCATCTGCTATTCTTACGCCTACAAGTTTTCCTGTCTTTTGAGTAATTTTGTATGTTATTACTCCTTTTCCACCTCTTATTTGAACTCTGTATTCGTCTAATTCTGTTCTTTTTCCAAATCCGTTTTCAGTAATTGCAAGTAGTGTTGCTTTTCCTCCTGCTATTACAGATTCCATTCCTATAAGTTCATCGTCATCATCTAATCTTATTCCTATTACACCTTGAGATACTCTTCCTATAGGTCTTACATCTTTTTCGTCAAATGTAATACACATACCATTTCTTGATACTAAAACAATATTATCTTGTCCATCTGTTAGTCTAACTGCGATTAATTCATCTTCTTCTTTTAATGTTATTCCTTGAAGTCCTGTTTTTCTTGATGAATTGTATTCTGTTAGAGCTGTCTTTTTAATTAGTCCATGTTTAGTTGCCATTAATAGATATTTTCCTTCTGCAAAATTCTGTATTGGAATTACTGCTGATACTTTTTCTCCTGGATCTAAACTTAATAGATTGACTATTGCTGTTCCTTTAGCGGTTCTACCTGCCTCTGGAATTTCAAATCCTCTTAATTTATATAATTTTCCTTTGTTTGTAAAGAATAATATTGTGTCATGAGTTGAGGCCGTAAATATTTGTTTTACAAAGTCTTCTTCCCTAGTTGCTATTCCAGTTATTCCTTTTCCTCCTCTTCTTTGACTTTTATATGTGTCTATTGGCATTCTTTTAATATATCCAAAATGTGTTAATGCTACTACAGTTTGTTCTTCTTTGATTAAGTCTTCAACTACGAATTCTCCATCTGCTGCAACTATTTTAGTCTTTCTTTCGTCTCCAAATTTGTTTTTTATTTCTATTAATTCTTCTTTAATTATGTCAAATACTAATCTTTCACTATTTAAGATATCTTTTAAATGTGCGATTAGTTTCATTAATTCATTGTATTCTTCTTCTATTTTTTCTCTTTGCAATCCAGATAATGTTTTTAATCTCATATCTAGTATTGCTTGTGCTTGTACATCTGATAAACCAAATCTTTCCATTAATCTTTCTTTTGGATCATCATATGATGAACGAATTATTTCTATTACTTCATCAATATTATCTAGAGCTATTTTTAATCCCTCTAAAATGTGTGCTCTTGCTAGGGCTTTGTCTAAATCGAACTTCGTTCTTCTTAATACTACTTCTTTTCTGTGATTTATATAACATTCTAACATTTCTTTTAATGTTAAAATTTTTGGTTCACCATCTACTAGCGCAAGCATTATAGCTCCAAATGTTTCTTGCATTTGTGTATGTTTGTATAACTGATTTAATATTACTTGTGCATTAGCATCTCTTTTTAGTTCAATAACTACTCTTGTTTTTTCTTTTCTGTCTGATTCGTCTCTTACTTCTGAAATTCCTTCAACCTTTTTTTCTTTTACTAAATCAGAAATATTTTTAACTAATTTCGCTTTATTTACTTGATAAGGTAATGATGTTACTAATATTCTTTGTCTGTTGCCACTCATTTCTTCTATTTCTGCTTCTGCTCTCATTGTTATTTTTCCCTTACCAGTTGTGTATGCTTGTTTGATTCCTTCTATTCCTAAAATTGTTGCTCCAGTTGGAAAATCTGGTCCTTTTATTATCTGCATTAAGTCTTCATTTGTTACATTGTCTTCATCTATTATTTTTATTATTCCATCAACCACTTCTCTTAAATTATGTGGTGGAATATTTGTTGCCATTCCTACGGCTATACCAGATGAACCATTAACTAGTAATGCAGGTATTCTTGCTGGTAATACAGTTGGTTCTTGCAATCTATCATCGTAGTTAGGCATGAAGTCTACTGTATTTTTTTCAATATCACTTAGCATATATTGAGAAATTTTTGACATCCTTGCTTCTGTATACCTCATAGCCGCTGGGCTATCACCATCTACAGAGCCAAAATTTCCATGACCATCTATTAAGGGATATCTCATTGTGAAATCTTGTGCTAGTCTTACCATCGCATCATATACTGAACTATCTCCATGTGGATGGTATCTTCCTAGAACAGAACCTACTGTGTTTGCACATTTACGATATGGTTTGTCCGCAGTAATACCATCTTCGTGCATAGCATATAGAATTCTTCTGTGTACAGGTTTTAAACCATCTCTTACGTCAGGAAGAGCTCTAGATACAATAACACTCATTGCATAACTTATGTAGGCTTCTCTCATTTCATGTTCTATATCTTTTTCTATAATTTTTCCGTCTCTTCTTTCTTGTCTTTCTTCCATTATTTTTCCCTCTTTCTATTGATTTTTGTACATTTGTATTATACTAAAACAAATATCTTTTTGCAAGTAATTTG
>CAJFQT010000189.1 GCA_904419095.1 uncultured Clostridia bacterium
TTGTAGCAATACTTGCAATAATATTAACAGCAATAATAGCAATTAATCAAGCAAGTAAAGTAAAAAATGGCTTAACAGCAATAAGTCCAGAGTTAGCAAAAGCAATGACATATCCAGAAGTAGAAGAAGGAGAAGAGATAGTAGATAAAACAAATAATTGTGTCACATTTGACGCATTCTTTTTACGTGACTTAAATGGAGATGGATATGCAGAAAGTGTAAGAGGAACAAGCAAAGAAATAGGAGGAGAAGATACCTTGTACATGGAATTAAATGTCCAAACAGCAGGGTCTTTAAAAGATGCCAAAATAACAATAAATGGCGAAAACTTCTATTTGCAAACAGCCTTACCAAAAGATAATGAATTAAAAGATAACTATGTAGGAAACAACACAAAAGAAATAGAATTTAACCAAATAAACAATGGAACCCAAAAGCTATTAACAGGAATTGTAAGAAGTGGAGATTATTCATACACATCAAGCAAGGCAGACGCAATAGGAAATAATATAAACAACTATAGCAAAGTAAATAGTGTAACATTAACAGGAACATATGTAGGAGCAGATGGAATAGAAACCCCAATAGAAAAAACAGTTGAATTTAATATAGATTGGTATGGAACAACAAAAGCAAGTATATACACAACAAATCAAAATAAAAACATAGAAAATGCAATAAATGAAGAAGAAGGAACAATAAACCTAGATTTCACAGTATATACAGAGGAAACAAACAAAGAGCTAATATTAGCAAAAAATCATGTAGAAGGAACAATACCAAAACTAAATGACTATGCACCAATAGAAGTAATATATACAGGAAGTAATGGTGTGTTTAATTATGATGCAGAAACAATGACATTCACATTAGATAGAACAGCTCAAACAGATAAAGAAGGAAATGTAACAAGTGGACTATCAAGAAGTAACAGTTATGGAATAAAAGTGGTATACCCAATAGAGGCATATCAATCATTAGGAGCAGAAGCAGTAACAATAAAAATACCAGTAAAAACATATTATGAAGGATATAACAACCCAAGTGAAGAATTCACAAATCCATATAAATCAAATGTAGCAAGTGCAACAATAGTAGCAAGTTATGAAAAGCCAGTAGAACATACATATGAATCATATTTTGAAGTAACAGTAGGAAAATATGTATATGAACCAGCATATAGATACATAGTATCAAAACAAAAACCATTAAGAATATACAATGGAGAAAGTGAAGAAGAAAAAGACGATACATATACAGTAACATGGAGAGGATATGTAGGAACAAATGCAAAATTAGATGGAATGACAATGAAAGAAACAAAAGACGGAGAAGAGCAAGTAAGTGACCAATTCATAAAAACAGATGCAAGCCAAGAAAGTATGGATGAAGTAGCATCAAATGTAGGAATATACTTTAGTAATGCAGATAGTATGCTTGGAGAAAATGGAGAAATAAAAGTATATGATGAAGACACAGGAAACTTGTTAGTAACATTCACACAAAAAGACTGGAATAAATATACAGCAAATAACCCATATAGATATGAAATACCAGTAAAACACATAAGAGTAGAAACAAGTGCGATACAAAAAAATGAGGCATCACTATACGTATACAATATCAAAGAAATAGATGATGACAAAATAACAACAAAATACACAAGAGAAGAATTTGACAAATTACAATACATAAAATCAACACTAGTAGGATATATAGCAGGAGAATATATAGAAACAGATACACATCAAGCAAACTATGAAGCACCAATATCAGTAGCAGAGATAAGTATAAGTAAAAATACAATATCAACACAAAGTACAGAAAAGAATGAGAAAATAACAATACAAGCATATGCAGACCAAACAGCAAATCAAGTAAAATGGCAAAATGGAACATTTTTAGTAAAACTACCAGAAGAAATAATAGATGCACAAGTAAACAACGTAACAATAAATAACCCACAAGTAACACTAGAAAATTATGAATTAATAGAACAAGATGGAGTATCATTCATAAAAATAGTAACAAAAAATACAACACCACAAACATTCCAAATAACAATAGATGTAGATTTATCACCAGACCCAAGAATAGCAACAACAACAAAACAAATAGAGTTATATGCGACAAACGAAAATGGAAGTGACTATTATTACAAGGCACAAGATATATATGATGTAAATAATAATCTAAATACAGAAGAGATGGTAAACCATAGAACAACAAGTCTAAGTATGGTATCACCAAACTCTTTATTAACCAACCAAACAGCAACAGACTATGATGACCAAGGAAGTGAAGTAGTATCACCAGAAATAGCAGACATAAAACCAGTATATGCAGTAATAGACCAAGAACAACCAGAAGAACAAACAGCAAAAATAGGAGTACAAGTAAAGAATAACTATGCAAGTACAATAAGTGAAATACAAATACTAGGGAAAATACCATTTGAAGGAAATACATATGTAATAAGCAATGCAGACTTAGGTTCAACATTTACAACAAAAATGATGAACACAGGAATAGAAATACCAGCAGAATTAAATGGAATAGCAACAGTATATTATTCAGACAATGAAAAACCAGATAGCGACTTAAGTAAAGCTGAAAACAACTGGAAAACAGCAGAGCAAGTAGAAAATTGGGATAATATAAAAACATTTTTAATAGACCTAGGTGACTATGTAATGCCAACAGGAAAAGAATTTGTATTCAACTATACAGTAAAAATACCAAATGGACTAGAATTCAACCAAGTATCATTTAGCCACCATGGAGTATATTTCTGTCTAGATACAGACCAAGGAAAATATAGAACAGAAACAGAACCAAATAAATTAGGATTTAGAATAGCAGAAAAATATGATTTAGAATTAACAAAATATCAAACAGGAAAAGATAAACTAGTACCAGGAGCAACATATAGCATAACAGAAATAACAAAAGAAGGAGAAGGAACAGAGCAAACAGAAATAAGAGGAGAAAGCAAAACAGCAGTAACAAACTCACAAGGAAAATTAACAATAACAAACCTATATGCAGAAAAAGAATATGAAATAAGAGAAATAAACTCACCAGATGACTATGAATTAAATGGAAATGTCATAAGGTTTATTGGACATGTAGACGAAGAAGGAAACTTGAGCGTAGAGAAAACAGAAGGAACAACAAAAGGAGAAATAACAGTAGAAAAAGAAGAAGGAGAAAACTACAAAGTAAATGTACAAGTAGAAGATGAAGTAAAAGCAAGTATAAAAATAACAAAGAAGGGGGAAGGAACAGAAAATAAATTACAAGGAGTACGTTTTAAATTAACAGGATATAACTTAAGTGAAACAGGAAGAAGCCTAACAACAAATGCAAATGGAGAATTAACATTTAATGGTTTATCAGTAAATCAAGAATACACTTTGCAAGAAGTAAAAGCAGAGGGGTATTATTTAGCAAGCCCAATAAAATTTAAAATAGTAAATAATGAAGGAAACTATACAGTAGAGAAAATAGAAGATGAAACGGCAACAGGAAAAATCACATCACAAACAACAACAGAAGAAGAAGGAATCCCAACAATAAATATAGTATTAGAAGACGAAAAAATACCAACATATGATTTGCAACTAATAAAAGTAAAGAAAACAACAGAAAGTACAGTAAGTGAAGATGAATTAGTAGCAAAAGCAGAAACAGCATTAGCAGACACAGAAGTAGAATACTTAGAGGGAGCAAAATTTAAGCTATATAGAGGAACAGAAGAAATAGGAGCATATACAACAGATGAAACAGGGAAAGTAACAATTGAAGGATTATATCAATACGAAGCAGAAAAAGACATAGACCAAACATACACCCTAAAAGAAGTCTTAGCACCGGCAGGCTATGCAAAAGTAAAAGACATCACATTTAAAGTAGAAGAAAAAGACGGAACATTAGTACTAAAAGAAATAAATGAATATGGAGAAGAAATAGCAGGAGAAAACTACACAGCAGAAGGAAACACAATAAATTTAACAATAGAAGATAGCCCATCATTCAAACTAATAAAGAAAGATGCCGAAACACAAAGTACAATACCAAACGTAAAATTTGCAATATATAATGTAGACAATGGAGAAGTACCAGCAACAGACAGCAAAGGAGAAATAATTGGAACAAAAGAAACAATAAATGGAAAAGAATACTACACAGTATCAACAGATGAAAATGGAGAAATAACAGCAGACTTACCAGAAGGACTATACAAGGCAGTAGAAGTAGAAGCACCAGAGCAATATGATATATCAAACTCAACATATTATTTTGGAATAGGAGCAAGTAGAGAAGCAGAAACAACAATGGGAGTAGAGTTTGCAACTAGTGTAGGAGGAAGTAATACTGACCGAATAAATTCCGTAGCAGAAACCAGTGATGGAGGATATATAGCAGGAGGATATTTTTATAGTAGTAGTATCCAAGTAGGAGATTATACATTGACGAATAGTAGTAGTTCTACAAGTTATTCTGATGGAATGATAATCAAATATAGTAGCGAAGGAGAAGTAGAATGGGCAAGAAGTGTAGGAGGAAATTATGCTGACTATATAGAATCAGTAGCAGAAACAAGTGATGGAGGAGTAATAGCAGGAGGATATTTTGAAAGTAGTAGTATTCAAGTAGGAGAGAATACATTGACGAATAGTAATAGTGGTTATGCTGATGGAATGATAATCAAATACAATAGAGAAGGAGAAGTAGAATGGGCAAGAAGTGTAGGAGGTAGTAGAGATGATATA
>CAJFQT010000190.1 GCA_904419095.1 uncultured Clostridia bacterium
ATACCTTCTTTCTCAAGAAGCACCTATATTTATATTATACAAACTTTCCTTTAATCTTACAATAACTTTTAAAATACAATTAAAATCTATTTACTTTTATTAGAATAGAATTTACTTTTTCAATTCACTAGTTTATTAAGAGCATGGAATTGGTAAATACATTATTGACATAAAATATTAATTGGCTTATAATATAAATCAAACAAGTTTAACTGCTATATTTATTTAATCAATAGGAGAATGTAATATGAAAAAATGGCGGAAATATAAAAAGATAAAAAGATATGTTCATAGAAAAATAGGACTTAGTTGTATAAAAAGAGGAATAAAATATTTTTTTTGTATTGATAATGATACAAAAGAAGAAAGAAAAAGAATATTACAAAGAGAGAGAGTATTGCTAACATTACTCTTACTATCGTTTAATCTTATTTTTGGTGAAAATCCATATGATGAAAAAAGAGATTTAGCAAGACCTGAATATAATCAATGGATTAAAAAGTATATTGATAACATTTTTCTCATAACAGAAGATGATATTGATTTAATATTTTATGTGATTAAACAAATATAGCTAAAAGGATTCCAGATTAGGAATCCTTTTAATAATGATAGATTAGAAAAGAGGAATTGAAAGAACATAAAGCATTGGGGCGAAAAAAATTTCTATATTATCATATCGAAATCCTCTATAAATTAAGTATGAGTGCAAAGAAAAAATATTTAAAATATAATAAAAAAGTATAGATTTTTTATAAGAAATGATATAAAATATTCCTGTAAATTACTAAAGGAAAAAATACAAAGAAGGGATGAGAAAAGTGGCAAGAAAAAGAACTTATAAAAAAAGAAATACGGGAAAAAGAGTACAAGCTAGAAGGCAAGCTTCTAAAATAGATATGGCAATAGTGATATTGATGGTAGTAGCTGTATTACTAGGTGTTTTAATATATACAAAATCTGGAGTAATTGGAATTAAATTAAGTGAGATTTTAGGTGGAGTAATGGGGGTTATTAGATATGTTTTACCATTAGGAATATTTGCAATTGCAATTAAAATTGCCTGTGATGATAGAGATATGCTAAAGGCAAAAATGTTGCAGTATACAGTTTTTTTGATAAGTATAATGGTACTTATGAGTACTTTTCAGATTTCTTCGGGGGAACTTACAGCGAATAAAGAATTATCAGAAGTTGTTAAAGATGCATATAGTATTGGAATGTCTGGAACTGGTGGTGGTGCAATAGGAGCTGTTTTAGCAGTGCCTCTTGTTAATTTACTTGGAACTATAGGTGCAATAATTGCGTGTATAGGTGTTGCAGTAATTTTATTAGTATTTATGTTTGGAATTAATACATCTGATATAATAAATGACTTTGTGGAGAAATCACAAGATAAAAGAGAAGAAAAAATGGAGAGAAAATTAGCATATAAGGAAGAATTGAAGAAGAATAGAGAAGAGGCAATGGAGACAAGAGCACAACTAAGAGAAGAGAGGAGAAAAGCAAGAGAAGAAAAAGAATTAGAAAGAAAAAGAATTTTGAATTCGCAAGTTGGTGTAGATAATGAAGAAGAACCTGAACAAATAAAAATTAATTTTGGTGGAAGAATTTTAGAAGATGAATCAACAGGAAGAAAAAAATATAATCATGAAAATGATGATTTAACACCTCTAACAAAAGAAAATAAGAAAATTTTGGCTGCAAAGCAAAAAATGGAGCCAGATGTTATAGAAAATAATTTATTTAAAACAGAAGAAGAAAAGAAGGAAGAAAAAACAAAAGAAGTGTTACAGTTAGAGCATGCTGTTGAAGTTGAAGATGAGAATTATGAGTATCCGCCTGTGACACTTTTAAGTAAAGCAAGCAAAAAAACGATAAAAGGTGGGGCAAAAGCTTTAACAGATACGGCAACAAAATTGCAAAAAACTTTATATAGTTTTGGTGTTTCAGCTAAAGTAGAAAATGTATCAGTAGGTCCAGCAATAACAAGATATGAGTTAAAACCAGCAGAAGGTGTAAGAGTAAGTAAAATAGCAAATTTAGCTGATGATATTGCATTAAATTTAGCGGCAGAAACAATAAGAATAGAAGCACCAATTCCAGGAAAACAAGCAGTTGGAATAGAAGTACCAAATAAGGAAAAAGAATCTGTTCACTTAAGGGAAGTATTAGAGAGTGAAGAATTTAAAAATAATAAGTCTAAGTTGACAGTAGCATTAGGAAAAGATGTTGCAGGAAATATTCAACTCGCAGATATAGCAAAAATGCCTCATGTTCTTATAGCTGGTTCAACAGGCTCTGGAAAAAGTGTGTGTATTAATACAATAATTTCAAGTATTATTTATAATGCAAAACCAAGTGAAGTAAAACTTGTAATGGTAGATCCAAAAGTAGTTGAACTTTCAGTATATAATGGAATACCACATCTTTTAATACCAGTTGTAACAGATCCAAAAAAAGCAGCAGGAGCTTTAGCATGGGCTGTTCAAGAAATGGATGATAGATATAATAAGTTTGCTGCAAAAGGTGTTAGAGATTTAAAAGGATATAATAAAGCAATAGAAAAAGAAGGAGGAGTTGGAAAACTTCCTCAAATAGTAATAATAGTAGACGAGCTTGCAGATTTAATGATGGTTGCAGCAAAGGACGTAGAAGAAGCTATTTGTCGTTTAGCACAAAAAGCAAGAGCTGCTGGAATGCATTTAGTAATTGCAACTCAAAGACCATCAGTAGATGTAATCACAGGTTTAATAAAAGCAAATATCCCATCAAGAATTGCTTTTGCAGTATCATCAC